>DATABT010000826.1:0-8583 GCA_036259455.1 Longimicrobium sp.
CGCGCATGTCCTCTTCCGCGTGCGTGGGATGCGTCGCCGCACAGGATACAAGCCGCGGCGCGCGGAAGCCATGGTCCGCGGCTTGTATCCTGTGCGGCGACGCATCCCACGCACGCGGAAGAGGACATGCGCGCACCGTTCCACTCCATCTACTCCCACGGCTTCGTCCGCACGGCCGTGTGCATCCCCTCCGTGCGGGTGGCGGACCCGGCGTACAACGCGGCGCGCACGCTGGACCTGGCGCGCGCAGCGTCGGAGGCCGGCGCCGCCGTGGCGCTCTTCCCGGAGCTGGGCATCTCGTCCTACACCTGCGACGACCTGTTCCAGCAGGACGCGCTGCTGGACGCGGTCCTGGCTGCGCTCGGCACGCTGGTGGCGGAGAGCCGGTCCCTCACCCCGGTGCTGCTGGTGGGCGCGCCGCTGCGCTTCCAGGGCCGCATCTTCAACTGCGGCGTGGTGATCCACCGCGGGCGGATTCTCGGCGTCGCTCCCAAGAGCTACCTGCCCAACTACCGCGAGTTCTACGAGCGCCGCTGGTTCGCCCGCGCGGCCGAGGCACCGTTCACCGAGGTGCAGGTGTGCGGCCAGCTGGTGCCGTTCGGGAGCGACCTGCTGTTCGACGCGGAGAACGTGGAAGGGTTCGCCCTGCACGTGGAGATCTGCGAGGACGTGTGGACGCCCATCCCGCCCAGCAGCTGGGCCGCGCTGGCGGGCGCCACGGTGCTCGCCAACCTCTCCGCGAGCAACATCACCGTGGGCAAGGCGGAGTACCGGCGGGACCTGTGCGCGGGGCAGTCGGGGCGGTGCGTGGCGGCGTACCTGTACTCCGCCGCGGGGCCGGGCGAGTCGACCACGGACCTGGCGTGGGACGGGCACGCGCTCATCTACGAGAACAACGACCTGCTGGCGGAGAGCGAACGGTTCGTCCCCGAGCCCCACATGATCGTGGCGGACGTGGACCTGGAGCGGCTGGCGCAGGACCGGTCGCGCCTGACCTTCTTTCACGACAACGTGGCGGACCACCGGGAGCGCATCGAGTCCATCCGCCGCATTCCCTTCGAGTTCCGCGTGCCGGAGGGCGAGATCCCGCTCATTCGCGACGTGGCGCGCTTCCCCTACGTCCCCGACGACCCCGCGGAGCGCGACGCGCGGTGCTACGAGGCGTACAACATCCAGGTGCACGGGCTGATGAAACGCCTGTCGTCCACCGGGATCGAAAAGATCGTGATCGGCGTCTCGGGCGGACTGGACAGCACGCAGGCGCTGATCGTGGCGGCGCGGACCATGGACGCGCTCGAGCTGCCGCGGACGAACATCCTCGCCTACACCATGCCCGGCTTCGCCACCAGCGAGGGGACCAGGAGCAACGCGTGGAAGCTGATGGGTGCGCTGGGGGTGACGGCGGAAGAGATCGACATCCGCCCCAGCTGCCTGCAGATGCTGCGCGACATCGGCCACCCGTACGGCGCGGGGGAGCCGGTGTACGACGTGACCTTCGAGAACGTGCAGGCCGGGGAGCGCACCTCCCACCTCTTTCGCCTGGCCAACCTGCACAACGGGCTGGTGCTGGGGACGGGCGACCTGAGCGAGCTGGCGCTGGGATGGTCCACGTACGGAGTGGGCGACCAGATGTCGCACTACAACGTGAACGCGTCGGTGCCCAAGACGCTCATCCAGTACCTGATCCGCTGGGTGATCCAGACGGGGCAGTTCGGCGACGAGGCGGGCGCGGTGCTGCAGTCCATCCTGGACACGGAGATCTCGCCCGAGCTGGTGCCGGCGGACCCGGGCGACGACACCAGCCAGCCGGTGCAGAGCACGCAGGCCAGGATCGGCCCGTACGAGCTGCAGGACTTCAACCTGTACTACATCACGCGCTTTGGATTCCGGCCCAGCAAGGTGGCGTACCTGGCGTTCAACGCGTGGGGCGACCGTGCGCGCGGCCGGTGGAGCGACCTGCTGCCGCCGGAAAAACGCAACCAGTACGACCTGCAGGCCATCAAGCACTGGATGGGCGTGTTCCTGTGGCGCTTCTTCAAGACCAGCCAGTTCAAGCGCTCCGCGATGCCGAACGGGCCCAAGGTGGGGAGCGGCGGATCGCTCTCGCCGCGCGGCGACTGGCGCGCGCCCAGCGACAGCGAGGCCGCGGTGTGGATGGAGGAACTGCGGCGGAACGTGCCGTAGGGGGTGAACGAGTGAAGGGCGAAGGTGTGATGGATGAGATCCGTCGCCGGACGGGTCGAGTGGGCGGGTAAACCCGCGGCTCGAAATGCCATAAGCCCGTCTTTGCTCATTCCTCGCAAAACGGGGCTTCAGCCGCTCGCGTAGGCTGCGCCCGCACGTCCGGCGGCGGTTCCTCCGTGCGCGAAGCGCCCATGATGTTGAAGCCCCGCCGGGCAAGCGCAGCGCGCCCAGGGCGGGGCTTGTGGCATTCACACCCCCGGGCTTTAGCCCGGGGGTGTGGTGGGCGGGGCGAGCGCACCCCGTCGGATACCTCCCCCCGTGGCGAAACGCATCCCACGCATTCCGCCGGCCCGTCCACACCCGACCATATGTGCGAGCGCTAAGTGTTTGCCCCTTGACAGGTTCGCGTTATACACCGAAAATAAACCGAAGACACAGGAGGCGTGTCCCGGGTGGGGAGCGAGAGCGACATGGAGGGGCCGATGACGGAGATCAACTTCAAGGCGCTGCAGGACTACTTCGAGGCCGACGCCATCGAGTGGCGTATCCAGCAGGCGGGCGAAAAGAACGGGCGGGTGTGGGCCATCACGGTGCCGTACGTGACCAACCGTGCCATCCAGATGCGCCTGGACGAGGTGGTGGGCCCCGAGAACTGGCGCAACGAGTTCCGCCCCGGCCCCGACGGCGGCGTCATGTGCGGACTCTCCATCCGCGTGGGCGACGAGTGGGTCACCAAGTGGGATGGCGCCGAGAACACCGACGTGGAGGGCGTGAAGGGCGGCCTGTCGGGCGCCATGAAGCGCGCGGCGGTGCAGTGGGGGATCGGGCGCTACCTGTACGCGCTGGAAGAGACCTTCGCCGTGATCAGCGAGCGGGGGCGCTTCCGGGGGCGCACCAGGGACCAGAAGCCGTTCCGCTGGGATCCGCCCGCGCTTCCCGACTGGGCGCTTCCCGCGCGTGCCGAGCGCCAGGCGCGCCCCGCCGCGGCCGCGCCGCCGCCCTCGCGTCCGCGGGCGGTTGCCTGACCGGCATCGCGGCAGGGCAGGTTCTTACGGATCGGGCCTCACACGGAGTCAACGGAGGGCACGGAGTTTTCTCGTGGCGGCTCCGCGTGGGGGTTGTTCGTTCCGAGAGGGTGTTGCTAAACCTTTGCCGAATCAGTCATCCTGAGTCATTCGGCGCTTCGCCCACCCTGTGGGATGAGATTCGCGCGCGCCGCGCCTGTCATTTCGAAGGAGGCGCCCGCGTGATCGCTGCCGGTGCACGGATCCGTGGCGCCGACTGAGAAATCTACTCGCCCGGGCAGGTGCCACGCCCGCTTGACGGGCCTCGCCCGAATCCCGTTCCATTCAGGGAGGCGCCGCCCCGTACGTGGTCTACATCTACACGGATCCCCTGGCGTTGACCGAAGGACCTTGCCGGCACAATCGGGGGGCTGGTTCCAGGCGATGGAGCGAGCCCCCCGGATCGGACAGAAGGTCCTTCGGTCGCGCCGCAAACCCTTGCTCTTCCTTCGAGTTATGCGCGGGTGCTCCCTCGGGAGGACTGGGATTCAGGAGGTTGCGGTAACACCCTCTGGAGCGCTATTCCGCGGATTTTGAGCGGCCCAGCCGCACGACGATGTCGTACTCCTCGTCCGTGACGGGCTGGACGGAAAGGCGGCTCTTGTTGATGACGAGCATCTTTTCAAGCCCGGGCGTCCGGCGCAGGTCGTCCAGCGAGACGAGGGCGGGAAAGGCTTCCTCGAACTCGATGTCGACCTGGTACCAGCGCGGGTCTTCGTCGCTGGCCCTGGGATCGTAGTACTCGCTTTCCGGGTCGCGGGCCGTGGGGTCCGGATACCCCGCGCGGGCAATGCGCGCCAGGCCGGCGACGCCCGGCGGCTCGGCGTTGCTGTGGTAGAAGAGCACGCGGTCGCCGGGTCTGGCGTCGTCGCGCAGGAAGTTGCGCGCCTGGTAGTTGCGCACACCCTCCCATCCCGTGCGCCCGTCACGGCCAAGGTCGTGGATGGAGTACACCTCTGGCTCGCTCTTCATCAGCCAGTTGCGCGGCATCGGTCGTCCTCGTGCTCTGCGGATGGATCTGTCGGCGGCCCCATCTTCGCGCGCGCCGTCCTCCCATGCAAGGCGCACCGCACGCGGCGGAGTCGGCCATCCGATGCCGGCCGCGTGGTATGCGCCATCGAACGGAATGGGTACGAACGCAAGCGGAACCCACGCGCTCGCCCCGATCCCCCCGGGTTGAAACCCGGGGCTAGAACGGCCATAAGCCCCGCCCCGGGCGCGCTGCGCTTGCCCGGCGGGGCTTCACCTTTGTGGGCGCTTCGCGCACAAGATCTCGCCGGTGGAGTGCGGGCGCGACGCGAGCAGGTGAAGCCCCGTTTTGCGAGGAACGAGCAAAGACGGGGCTTGTGGCCGTTCGAGCCGCGGGTTCACCCGCCCTCGTCTTGAGGCGCGCGCTCCTCCCGCCCAACCTCGCCCCTGTAACCCGTCCCCTGTACCCTATCCTCTTTTGTCGCTACCTTCCCCGCCGCTTTCCACCACAACCGCACCGAGCCCGTGAACGCATCCCCACCCTCCAGGGACCGCTGGATCACCCGGCCGCGGCCGTCGCCGCGGGCGCGGCTGCGGCTGTTCTGCCTGGCGCACGCGGGGGGCGGCGCGTCGATGTTCCGGGGATGGCCAGACGCGCTGCCGCCGGAGGTGGAGGTGTGCCCGGTGCAGCTGCCCGGGCGCGAGAACCGCATCATGGAGCCGCCGTTCGACCGGCTGGAGCCGCTGGTGCGGGCGCTGGCGGACGTGATGGACCCGTATCTCTCCCTTCCCTTCGCGCTGTTCGGGCACAGCAACGGTGCGCTGATCGGGTTCGAGCTGGCGCGCACGCTGCGCGCGCGGGGGCGGCCCGGGCCCGTGCACCTGTTCGCCTCCGGGCGCCGCGCGCCGGACCTGCCGGCGGACCGCCCGCCTACCCACCACCTTCCCGAAGCCGAGTTCCTGGCCGACCTGCAGGAGCTGGGCGGGATTCCCGCCGAACTGCTGGAGCACCGCGAGCTGCTGTCGCTGCTGGTGCCCACCCTGCGCGCGGACGTGGCCATCCACGAGACCTACGTCTGCGCCGAGCAGGCGCCGCTGGCGTGTCCCATCACGGCGTACGGCGGCCTCAGCGATCCCAAGGTGCGCCGGCCGCAGCTGGAGGCGTGGGGGCGCCACACCGCCGGCCCGTTCGTGGTGAGGATGTTTCCCGGCGGCCACTTCTACCTTCAGGACGACCGCGCCCTCCTCCTGCGCACCCTCTCCACCGATCTGCACCGCATCGTCGCCGGCCTGAAGTAGAAGTGTCGCGTTACGTGCCTGATTTCCCGCTCGTCCCACCCATTCATCACCGCCGTTCGTCACAGGCTGCAGCGTACGGACCGTACGAATACGGCGCAGTCTGTTACGAAACCCGGATCAGCAGGTAGCGCAAGGCCGTGCACTTTTCGCCGCCGCGTGTGTTCACCTCTTCACGCGCTCTCTGCCACCTTGCTGCGAGAAATCCTGATGCGAGCTGATTTTGTGCGGCGTCATAGGTGTAACACTTGATACACCTCGTAGTGATCTGACACATAAGGCCTACATTTTCCGCTGTAAGTGCATTAGATTCTCCGCACGATAAGACGGGCGGGCGACGGGCAGCTTCGCGCCCGGAGCGGGTGCGCGGCGGTGCCGTCCAGGCTCCGGGCAGCTTGCCTCACCCGTGTGTTTGTGGTGGCACGAAAGGACTTGTTCACGCCGGGCGACCGTCTCGCCATGATTTTCATGGGCGGTGCGCCCGGCACGTTGTCGCGGGCCTTCCTGGCCCCCCGCGCACCCCCCGATGATCGCGACCTCCAGGCTCATCGCATCGGACGGACTCCTGCCGGCCACGCAGGTCGCGCGCTTCGCCATCGCGGCGGAGCGCGGGCCCGCGTTCGCGCACCGGCTGTTCGAGGCGGCGGCGAGGCGCACGCCCGGCGCGGCGGCCGCGGTGTTCGGGGGCGGCGCGCTCACCTACGCGGAGCTGAACGCGGCCGCCAACCGGCTGGCGCGCATCCTTCGCCGGCGCGGCGTGGGGGCGGACGCGCGCGTGGCGGTGGCGATGGAGCGCGGGCCGACGCTGCCCGTGGCGCTGCTGGCGGTGCTCAAGGCGGGCGGCGCGTACGTGCCGGTGGATCCGGACTACCCCGCCGAGCGCATCCGCTACGTCATCGGGGACTCCGCCGCGGCGCTGGTCCTGTGCACCGCGGCCACGCGCGCGCGGGTCGCCGACGCGGGCACGGAGGCGCTCGTCGTCGAGCTGGAATGCGGCCTCCTGCGGCGCGAGGACGCGTCGGACCTCTCCCTCGACCTGCACCCCGACGCGCTGGCGTACGTCATCTACACCTCCGGCTCTACCGGCCGGCCGAAGGGTGTCGGAATCAGCCACCGCGCGCTCGGCTCGCACAACCTGGCCGCCATCGGCCGCTACGGGCTGACGGCGGCGGACCGGGCGTCGCAGCTCACCTCCGTGGGCTTCGACATCTCGGTCGAGGAGATCTTTCCCACCTGGGCGGCGGGCGGCACGGTCGTCTTCCGTCCCTCCGGGGTGGCGGGATTCGGGTCGGAGTTCATGGCGTGGCTGGCGCGCGAGCGGGTGACGGTGCTGAACATCCCCACCGCCTTCTGGCACGCGTGGGTGCAGGACCTTGGCGCGTCGGGCGCGTCGCTCCCGTCCGCCCTTCGCCTGGTGATCGTCGGCGGCGAGAAGGCGCGTCCCGCGGCGCTGGCGGAGTGGCGGCGTGTGGCCGGTGGCGGTATCCGGTGGATGAACGGCTACGGGCCGACGGAGACGACCATCACCGCCACGGTCTTCGAGGTGGCGGGAGAGGTGGAGGGCGAGGTGCCGATCGGCCGGGCGATGCCGAACGCGCGGACGTACATCCTCTCCGGCGACCTGCATCCGCTGGGCGAGGGCGAGCTGTGCATTGGCGGGGAGGGAGTGGCGCGCGGATACGTGGGACGCCCGGCGCTCACGGCGGAGCGGTTCGTCCCGGACCCTTTCGGCGCGCCCGGAAGCCGCCTGTACCGCACCGGTGACCGCGCGCGGTGGCGTCGGGATGGCGAGATCGAGTTCCTGGGCCGCGTGGACGAGCAGGTGAAGATCGCCGGGTTCCGCGTGGAGCCGGGCGAGGTGGAGGCGGTGCTGGCGGAGCATTCCGCCGTGGCGCACGCCGCCGTCATCGCGCGCGAGTTCGACGGCGCGGGCGTTCGGCTGGTGGCGTATGCGGTGCCCTGCGCGGACGGCGTGGACGAGGGCGAGCTGCGGCGGTGGCTGCGCGCGCGGCTCCCCGGCTTCATGGTGCCGTCCGCGCTGGTGCTTCTGGACGCACTGCCGCTGAACGCGCACGGCAAGCTCGACCGCCGCGCCTTTCCCCCGCCGATGACGCTGGACGCGCCCGGCGCGTTCGCGGAGCCGCGCGGGGAGACGGAGCGCGAGGTGGCGCGCGCGTGGCGCCAAGTGCTGGGGATCGATCCCGGCGCGGGCGCGGACTTCTGGGAACTGGGCGGGCACTCGCTCCTGGCGATGCAGGTGCTGGCGCGCATCCGCCAGCGGCTGGGGGTGGAACTCCCCGTCCGCGCACTCTTCGATGCCCCCACGGTGGCGGCGCTGGCGGCGAAGGTGGACGGGGCGCGCGCGGAGGCCGTGCACCAGCCCGCCGCGCCGCTGCGCGCCTCGCGGCGGACCGGGCCGCAGCCGCTCTCGTTCGCGCAGCAGCGGCTCTGGTTCCTGCACCAGATGGAGCCGGAGAGCCCGTTCTACAACCTTCCCTTCGCGGTGCGGATGGACGGGGCGCTGGACGTGGAGGCGCTGAGGCTCACCCTGGCGGAAATCGTCCGGCGGCACGAGGTGCTGCGGACCACCTTCCGCGCGGACGCGTCGGGCTCGTGGCAGGTCATCCATCCCGCCCCCGCGCACTTCGAACTCCCCATCGCGGACCTGCGTGCCCCTCCCGGCGAGGGGGCGCGCGGCGAAGAGCTCCGGCTGATCGAAGGCGAGGCGAAGCGGCCGTTCGACCTGCGGCGGGAGCCGATGCTGCGCGCGCTCCTCATCCGCGTCTGCGACACCGGGCACATCCTCGTCCTCAACCTCCACCACGTGGCGGGAGACGGGTGGTCCATCGACCTCCTCTTTCGCGAGCTCTCCGCCCTCTACGCGGCCTTCCGGGCGGGTGAACCCTCGCCGCTGCCGGGGCTTGCGCTGCAGTACGCGGACTTCGCGGAGTGGCAGCGGGGGTGGATGGCGGGCGGCGCGATGGACGCGCAGCTCGCGTACTGGCGGGAACGGCTGGCCGGCGCGCCCGCCGTGCTGGAACTGCCGACGGACCGGCCTCGTGCCGCGGTG
>DATABT010000827.1:0-1595 GCA_036259455.1 Longimicrobium sp.
GGCGCCATCCCCGGCGTCTCCTTCCGCAGCCGGCTGCGGACGAAGACGAAGCCGTACGGCTGCGAGATGCGCGTGCTGGGCGCCGTGATGTAGCCGTTGTTACGCACGCTGCCGCGGTCGCGCGAGACGATGTCGCAGTCGTCGAACACCGCCCGCCCCGCGCCGAAGATGAAGTCCACGCTCCCCAGGATCTCGCAGTGCTGAAAGTACGAGCGCCCCGCGTTGGGAAAGAGCGTGTCCTGGTGGCCGGAAAGGCGGCAGTCGCGAAAGACGGCGCGGTCGCTCCCTTCGTCCAGCATCACCGCGACGGCCTGCGTGCCGCGCAGCTTCGTCGAATCGCTGTCCGGCTTCGCCGCGTTGCCCATGAAGTCGAACGCGTTCTCCACGGTCATCCGCTCCAGCCGGAAGCCGGGCGCCGCCACGTGCAGCGTCCAGCTTCCCCGCGTGCCGTACGGCCACCCGCCGGGGCTGATGTGCCCCGCCGCCACGTCGTACGTGAGCACGGTGCCGTCGCGGCTCTCGCCGATCAGGTGGATGTTGGGCTTCTGGATGCTCAGCTTCTCGCGGTACCGCCCGTCGCGCACGGCGACGACGAACGCCTCGCGCCCGTCCGCCGGCGCCGCCGCCAGCGCCGCGCCGATGGTGCGATACGTCGGCGTCCCCGCGACGACCGCACCGTCCGCGCCGCCGTGGCGCGCGTCCACCACCGCGTCCGGACGTTCGTGGGTCGGCGGGAGGGGGATGGATTCGCGGTCCCGCATCCACCTGTCGTACAGTTCCAGCACGTGGCCGGGAGCGTCGGTAAACCGCGCGCTGGCAGCCCGGGCGCCGTCCGGCAGGTCGCGCCACGCGTCGCTACCGGCAGACGCCGGGCGGTTCCATCCCGTTTCGTACAGCCGCCACCAGAGCGGCCCCGCGCCGGGCGTGGGCACCGGCTTTTCGCCCGGAGCCTGGGCAATGCCCCAGAGCATGGTCTCGCGCGTCCATGCGGCGGCGCCGTGCACCGCGGCCGTGACGCGCGGGTCGTTCGAGTGCAGCGTCAGCAGGAACTGGAGCAGTCCTGCCGTGCCCCGCGCGCTGATCCCGGCGGGCTCGTTCCCGCCGGAACCGAGCGGGGCAAGGGTGATCGGATCCAGGCGCGCGCCCCATCCGGTGCGGCGTCCATCGACCACCACCTGGCTTTCCAGGATGCAGTCCACCCCGCGCTGCAGGCTCTGCCCCGCGCGGTACGGCAGGGAATTCTGCACGAACGGGAAGTCGCCGCGCGCAACCCGCAGCAGCAGGTGCAGCACGTGCAGAATGTCCGCGTCCGCGATCGCGACGGCATCGTCGGCGCCCCCACGCAACGGGTACACGCGCGGCCAGCACCCGTTGGGCAGCTGCGCCCCCAGCACGTGGTCCAGCTCATCCAGCACCGCCTGCACGTTCATGGGCCACACACCCGCGGACGCCTGAATCCGCTCGGCGATGGAACGGCGGCCGGTGTCCGGCTGCGCGCCCGACGTGTCCAGGTACCGCTGCCACGCCGCGCGCTCCGGGCCCGGCAGCGCCGCGATGCGCTCCGCCGACAGCAGCCCGGCGGAATCCGCCGCCTG
>DATABT010000828.1:0-8061 GCA_036259455.1 Longimicrobium sp.
ATCTCGGCCTCGGGCACTTCCATGCCGGCGGCCCGGGCGCCCTCGATGAGCAGCAGGTCGCTCACCCGCTCCTGCACCAGGTCCTGGACGTAGCGCTCCAGCTCGGCGGGCTCGGTGGGCACCGTCTGCCCGGACCCGCGCAGCTGCTCCAGGTAGACGGCCACGTCGCTGCGCAGCAGCACGGTGTCTCCCACCACGGCGATCACGCCGTCCCACAGCTCCTCGGCGGGCTGCGCGTGGGCCGGCCGGGCCACCAGGGGCGCGGCGGCGAGCGAAAGCAGCAGGGCAAGGGCGGTACGCATGGATTTCACGGGATGTCGTCTCATCCGGTCGGCGCCGGCGGCGGCAATACGGTCCGCCGGCAAGAAGCGCGGGCCGGGGGCAACCACCCGCCCCCGGCCGCGCGCGTTATATCCTGTTGCCGGGGCGCAGGTTCCGCGTCCCGGCCGTTTCCGTCAGGGCTGCGCCGGCTGGGCGGGCGCGCTCTGCGGCGCCGCCTGCGGCTGCGTGCGCGGGTCCGCGCCCTGCGGCGTGGCGCCCTGCGGCATCTGCTGCGGCATGCCCGGTACCCCCTGCTGGGGCTGCTGCGGCTGGCTGGCGCGGATGGTCTTCATCCGGTCGGCCACCTTCTGGAACGACGCCGTGTTCACGTCCGCACCGTAGGCGTTGCGCAGGGCGTAGCCCAGCTTGCCCAGCGGGCGGATGGGGCGCTGCCCCGCCACCGCCTGCTCCATCAGCGTGCGCACCGCCTCCTGGATCGCACCCTCGCCCTGCTTGCCGCGGGGGAACTGGCGGCCCTGGAAGCCGGCCATCTGCAGCACCTGGCGAATGGCCCCGCGCGCGTCCGTGCGGATGGAATCCACCGTGGCGCTGGACAGGCGGAAGTTCTTGTTGCGCGCCTCCAGCAGCAGGAACTCGCGCAGCGCCTGGTCCTCCAGGAAGGGCTTTATCTGGTCGTCCGTCGCCGTCTTCATGCTCTCGCGGTCCTGCGCCGACGCGCTCTGCATCAGCTCCGCCACCTCGCCGGCCGTCACCTCGCCGCCCCTGTACGTCACCAGGGTGCGGCTGGCCGCGCGGCCGCGCAGGTTCAGGTTCTCCTGGCCCGCCATCTCCTTGAGGGCGGCCGGGGCGCCCGCCTGCATCTGCACCGACGCGACCTTCTTGAGCGAGTCCACGTACGCGTTCACCGCCGTCTGGCGCGCGTTGCTCTTGAGCTGGTCGCGAAACGCCTCCCTGTTGTCGCCCAGCGGCTGCTGGCGGCGGTCCTCCACCTTGATCACGTGGTAGCCGAACGGCGTCTCCACCACCGGGCTCACCTGGCCGGGCTGCAGCTTGAACGCCGCCTCTTCGAACTGCGGCACCATGCGCCCGCGGCCAAACCAGTCCAGGTCGCCGCCGCGCTCCTTGCCGCCCGGCTCCTCGGTGAACTCGCGGGCCAGCGCCGCGAAGTCCTCACCGGCCGCGGCGCGGCGCTGGATCTCTTCCGCGCGCTGGCGCTTGGCCTGGCGCTCCTGCGGCGTGGGCTCCGGCCCCTGCGCGCCGGGCCCGCCCGTGGTGAGCAGGATGTGGCGCGCGCGAACCTCCGACCCCGGCCCCTCGGCGGACCACTTCTGCTCCAGCTCCGCGTCGGTCCACGAGGTGTCTACCCGGACGTTGGACTCCAGGTAGCGCATGACCGTGGTCTCCTCGCGCTGCTCCTCCACGAACTTCTCCATGTCCAGCACCGACAGGGTGCTGTCCTCGGCGGCGGCGGTGGCCAGCAGGGTGTAGTCCACCCACAGGTCGGCCAGGGCGCGCACCACCTGCGGATCCGCGGGGATCTGGGGGTTGGCGGCCAGCAGCTGGGCGGCGTCTTCCACGCTCAGCTCCTTGCCGGCGGCCTTGGCGACCACATCCGTATGGGCCGTCATGGCGCTGCCGAAGCCACTGCACGCCCCCAGGGCGAGCGGCGCGGCGACCAGCGCCCAGCGGGACAACTTCATCAAGCGATCTCCGGAACCGGGTTGGTGGGAATGGTCGGCGCGGACGAGAAACCCGCGCCGGGGTTGATGTACGAAAGCCAGTGTTCGCGTACGGAACCGCGCTGGTACACGCGAGCGCGCGAGAAGTGCCGCGAGGGCGAGTGCCCTTATGCCCGGGATCAAGTGCCCGGGTCAGGAGCAGGCGCCTCGCGCCGGACCTGTGATCCGCCGGATGCACGTGGCCGGATGGAACGTGCCCACCGTCGGCCACGATTCGCGAAGGCGGATTTCGTGATTGTTCAGCCGCGGTTTCAGTTCAACCGCCTGGACGAAGGTCTGCCCCAACGGGGTGGGATGAGCCCTGCCGCAGCCCTCCCTCCCCCTCTCCGCGAGGAAGCCGGGCAGGGGACCGGGGAGGGTGCCCTACACCACCCGCGCCGGGTCCGCCGCCAGCTCGCGCAGCGCGGCGACCAGCGTCCCCAGAATCGGCTCCGTCCCGTGGCGCGTCAGGGTGAGGGAGAGGGGCAGCGGCCGCCGCACCTCCACCGCGAACTGCGCCGACTGGAACGCGCGCTGCAGCGACGCCATGCGCGGTACCACGCCCTGCCGGAAGTTCATCCGCACGTCCCAGGGGCGAACCAGAATGCGCTCGATCCCCAGGTCGCCGCCCACGAGGCGCAGCGCCGCCGTCCCCAGCATCGTCTCCACCTCCTCCGGCGCCGGGCCGTAGCGGTCGCGCAGCTCGCGGCGGATGGAATCGATCCCCGCCAGCGACTCTTCGCGGCTCAGGCGGCGGTAGAAGTTCAGCTTCTGCGCCTCGTCCGGCACGTACCAGTCGGGGATGAGCGCCGTGCCGTCCACCGAGGCGTCCGCCAGCTTCTTCGCCGGCGCCTTGCCGTCGCCCTTCATCTGCTTGATGGTTTCTTCCATCAGCCGCAGATAGGTGTCGAGCCCCACCGCGTGCACGAAGCCGGACTGCTGCTGTCCCAGGATGTTCCCCGCGCCGCGCAGCTCCAGGTCCTTGAGCGCGATGCGGTAGCCGCTCCCCAGCTCCGTGTAGTGCTCCAGCACCCGCAGCCGCTTCTCCGCGTCCTCCTGGATCTCGTCGGGGACGAGCAGATAGCAGTACGCGCGATGATGGGATCGCCCCACGCGGCCGCGGATCTGGTACAGCTGGCTCAGCCCGAAGTAGTCCGCGCGGTTCACGATGAGCGTGTTGGCGCGCGGCACGTCCAGCCCGCTTTCGATGATGGCCGTGGCGACCAGAACGTCCAGCTCGCCCTCGATGAAGCTGGTCATCACCCGCTCCAGCTCCTTTTCGCGCATCTGCCCGTGCGCCACGCCGATGGCCGCGTCGGGCACCAGCTTCTGCACCTTGGACGCGACCGCGCCGATCGTCTCCACCCGGTTGTGGACGAAGAACACCTGCCCGCCGCGGTCGATTTCGCGGCGGATGGCGTCTTCCAGAATCGCGTCCGTCCACGGAAGCACGTGGGTGATGACGGGCTGGCGGTCGCGGGGGGGCGTCTGGATGAGCGTCATGTCGCGCAGCCCCAGCAGGGAGAAGTGCAGGGTGCGCGGGATGGGCGTGGCCGTGAGCGTCAGCACGTCCACCGTGCGGCGCAGCTGCTTCAGCCACTCCTTGTGCTTCACCCCGAAGCGCTGCTCCTCGTCCACGACGATCAACCCCAGGTCGTGGAACTTCACGTCGGGCGAAAGGACGCGGTGCGTGCCCACGATGATGTCCACTTCGCCCTTCTCCAGCCGCTCCAGCACCTTCGTCTGCTCCCTGGCGGTGCGGAAGCGGGAGAGCGCCTCGATCCTGACCGGGAAGTCCGCCAGCCGCTCGGCGAAGGTGTGCAGGTGCTGCTCGGCCAGAATGGTGGTGGGGACCAGGACGGCGACCTGCTTGCCGTCCTGCACCGCCTTGAACGCCGCGCGAATGGCGATCTCCGTCTTGCCGTATCCCACGTCGCCGCAGATCAGGCGGTCCATGGGGCGCTGCGACTCCATGTCCCGCTTGACGTCCTCCGTGGCCTGGCGCTGGTCGGGCGTGTCCTCGAAGAGGAAGGCGCTTTCCATCTCCCGCTGCCAGCGCGTGTCGGGGCTGTAGGCGTACCCCTTCTCCGCCTGGCGCGCCGCGTACAGCTCCAGCAGCTCGGCCGTCATCTCCTGGATGGCCTTCTGCGTCTTCTGCTTGGCGCGCGACCAGTCCTTGCCGCCAATGCGGTGCACCCTGGGCGGCGCCGCGTCGTCCCCGTCCGCGTCCGCGACGAAGCGTTCGATGAGGTCTACCCGGTGCACGGGCACGCGCAGCAGCTCGCCGCCCGCGTACTCGATCACCAGCGTCTCGAACTCCTCCTCGCCCAGCCGCACCCGCTCCATCCGCCGGAACTGGCCGATGCCGTGGTCCATGTGCACCACGTAGTCGCCCGGCTTGAGCGCCGCCACGCTCTCCAGCGCCGCCCCGCCGCGAAACCGCCGCCGCCGGCGGATGCGCCGCGAGCGCCGGAAGATCTCGTGGTCGGTCAGCACCCGCGTGGGCGGCTCCGCGTCCGCCAGCACGAACCCGCCGCCGATGGAGCCGATCCCCAGCTCCACCGTTCTGGCCACCTTCAGGTCGTCCAGCAGCTCCTGCAGGCGCTCCAGCTGCCCCTGATTGTCGCAGAGGATGAGCGTCTTTTCGCCCCGCGCCGCGCCGGCCTTGAGCACGTCGCCCAGCCGCGCCATGTCGCGATCGATGGGCTCCGGCGGCAGCGCCCGGAAGCGCGACACCGACTGCAGCGGCGCGTTCCCCGACTCGTCGACGTACATCTGGGGGAACGCCGACAGCCGCTGCTCGGCCAGGGCGGGCGGAAAGAAGAGCCGCTCCGGTGCCTCGGGTTTGGTCCCGCGCTTCGACTCGCTCTCGTGCAGCCGGACGACCTCCGCCCAGGTGCGGTCCAGTTCCTGGCGCGTCCCCGTGCCGTGCAGGTGGACGACGACCGTGTCCTCCGGCACGTAGTCCAGGATGGAGCGCCGCTCCGCGTCCGGCGAGGCCGCGGTGGATGTGGACCGGGGGGACGCGGACCGTCCGTCTCCCGTCCCGTCCACCGACTTCAGGTCGACCGGCAGGAGCTGGAGATGATCGACCGCGCGGACGGAAAGCTGGGTGAGGATGTCGAAGAAGCGGATGCTCTCCACCTCGTCGCCCAGCAGCTCGATGCGGGCCGGCTCCGGCGTGCCGAAGCCGAACACGTCCACGATGCCGCCACGCAGCGCGAACTGCCCCACTTCCTCCACCGTGGCCACGCGCTCGAAGCCCATTTCCTCCAGCCGCGCGGAGAGCTCGGGGAGCCTGAGCGTGTCGCCGGCCTTGATCTCCAGCCGCAGGTCGCGCAGCCCGTCCACCGCGGGGGAGAGCTCCTGCATGGCGCGCACGGTGGTCACCATCAGCCGGGCGCGGCCGCTCAGCAGGGCCTCCAGCGCCTCCACCCGCGCGCCGCCGATCTCCAGGTGCGGCTCGCCCTCCTCGTACGGCAGCGACTCGCGCTGCGGATACAGAAAAACGTCCTGCTCGCCCAGCAGTGCCTCGAGGTCGCTGGTGGCCTGCTCCGCCTCCTCCGGCCCGCCGGCCACGACCAGCCAGATCCGCTCCGGCCGCGCTCGATGGAGGGCGGCCAGCATCACCATCACCGAAGAACCGGCCAGTCCGGACGCAAGGGCGCGCTCCCCCACGCGCGGCAGCGACGAGGCCAGCGCGCGGAAGGCGGGGACGGTCTGGAACGAGTCGATCAGCAGGGGATGGGGCACGGCTCCAGCTTTTCAGCGGAAAGCCGGGAAGGTATTGTGGCGGGGCGGGGGGAGTCAACGGAGGGGTGGATTGGTGAGCGGGTGAAGGAGTGAGAGGGGATGGGGAGGAGTTGGCGGCGGGGGAAGGGCGCCGGTACACGATCGCGAGCATCGGGGCGGGGATTCGCGAAGTGTGTGCCGCCCCGGCGGTGGGGCCGGGCCGGCACGCCTCCGGTTACTGTTGTCCCGTCGGGGTAGCGGTCGCGCTCGCCGTGGGGCAGGCTTCATCGCGCGCCTCCATCATCACCGCGTCCTGCGTCGGATTGGAAACGACCTCGATGCGGTCGAGGTCGAGCGTCAGCCTGGGATGCTTCATCGGTCGGTTCTTTCAGGAATGGGAGTCGGCGCCGGGCCGGTTGCGCCGGCGGCCGCCGTGCCGTGGCGGCACCCCGCAAGCTGGCGCCGATCGTGCGGCGCGGGCACACCAGCGTGACGAGCCGTTCCCCCGCCCGCCCATGCGGCGCCGCGGAGGGACGACCAGTACGTTCCACTCACGCACTCACGCACTCACGCACCCCAAAGTGTCCTCCCGCCGTCCCCTGTGAGAGAACGGCCGTCCCACACCGGGGACGCAACGCGGTGCGAAACTGATGGTAGAGGGTTGCTAAGTGATTGCGAGATATTATCTTGAAAAACAGCCTCAACCCCGGAACGGCGCTTGCCCTGCCACGTTGGGCGTTAGACCGCTGCACCACCCCGGAGAATCACTCCCATGCGCAACAAGATCCTGGCGGGACTGGCCCTGACCGCGCTGGCCGCCGCCACACCCGCGGCCGCGGAAACCGCGCCCGCGCTGATGCTGAACGCAGAGGCACCCATCGCCGCCGCCGCAAAGGCCGCCCAGCGGAGCGGCGTGCGGGTGTGGGTAGACAACTACCGCGACTACTATCGCTCGCACGACCGCTTTCGCGTGCGGGTGCGGCCGGACTTTGACGGCTACCTGGCGGTGTTCCACATCGACACCAACGGCGACGTGGACGTCCTCTTTCCCCGCAACGACTACGACGAGGGCTGGGTGGAGGGGGGACGCACCCTCACGCTCGGTTCGCGCGGGCGGTGGGACTACCTGAACGTGCGCGGCGGCTACGGCGTGGGCTACGTGCTGGCCGTGGCCCTGGACGAGCCGCTGGAACTGTGGCGCGTGCGTGACCTGTACAGCCGCCGCTTTGGCTCGTGGGACAACAACTACAGCGTCTACGGCGATCCGTTCTACGCCATGGACGAGCTGGTCCGCGCCATCGTGCCCGAGACGGCGTACGGGTACGAGGCGGTGGACTACTACACGTACCACATGGGCCGCCGCTACGACTACCCGCGCTACGCCTGCTACGACGGGTTCGGCGACTGGTACTACGACACCCACTACAGCTACTACGGCTCGCGGTGCGACCGCGTGCGGGTGATCCTCATCAACCGCCCCTGGTACTACGACACCTACCGGTGGCGCGGCAGCCGGCGCGTGTACTACGACCGGTACTACTACCGCACGGCCACCCGCCGCCCGCTGCACGGCTACAAGGAGCGCACGCAGAGCCAGGCGCCCCCGGCCCGCAGCAGCACCACCCAGCGGCGTCCGTCCTCGTCCGGCGGCACGGCCTCGGCGCCCGATACGCGCGCCGGTGGCGGCATCCGCTCGCAGCGGCCGGAGCGTCCGGCGCGCGAGGGCACCGTTTCGGCGCGGCCCGAGAGCGAGCGGCCCGGCCGCGAGGGCACGTCGTCGGCCCGTCCGGAGAGCCGTCCCACCCGCGAGGGCACCACCTCCTCGCGCCGGCCCGAGGGCACGGAGCGCGCGGCGCCGTCCAGCCGCCCGGAGCGCGGCACCTACGAGCCGCGGGTGCGCGACCGGGGCGGCGAGAGCCCCGGCGGCGGCGAGCGGCGCACCCGCGACCGCCCGTCGCAGCCCCGCAGCCCGGAGACGTCGTCCGCCACGCCGCCCCAGCAGGACCGGCCGGTGGAGCCGCAGCGCGACCGGCCGACCTTCCAGCGCCGTCCGGAGCGGTCGAACGACCAGCCGCGCCGCGAGTCGCCTCCGCAGCGTTCCGCGGAGCCCCGCCGCGAAAGCCCGCCGGCCCGCTCGGCGGAGCCGCGGCGCGAGAGCCCGCCGCAGCGTTCGGCTGAGCCGCGGCGTGAGTCGCCGCCCCCGCGCAGCTCGTCGCCGCCCTCGTCGCGCTCCGGCGGCGGCAGCCGCACCCGGCCCTCCGACAGCTGACCCGGCGACGGGCCACGCGGAGAAGAAGAGAAGAGGACGCGGAGAACCTGGATCGGTTCT
>DATABT010000829.1:0-14454 GCA_036259455.1 Longimicrobium sp.
CCAGCCATGAGCGTGGGTGAGTAGATTTCTCAGTCGGCGCAACAAGATCCTGCATGAGGCAAGTCCTCGTGGGCGCCTCCTTCGAAATGACAGCTCACGGCGCAGACTTCGTGCGTGCAACGAAATCCGCGATGAACCTGAAAAAAGGCTCCCGCTTCACACGGGAACCTTCTGTCCGGCGTGGTTCTTCCGGAGGATCAGCCGAAGAGTGCGGCGACCGTCCGCAGCATCGCCTCCATGTTCTCCGGCTCCAGCGGCTGGCGGCTGCCGGCGCCGCGGTTGATGGGAAGGCTCAGCAGCCAGGGAACCAGCGCCAGCGACACCAGGCTCATCAGCTTGATCAGGATGTTCATCGACGGGCCGGCGGTGTCCTTGAACGGGTCGCCGATGGTGTCGCCCACGATGGCCGCGCGGTGCGCGTCGCTCCCGCGGCCGCCCGCGCGGTCCGTTTCGATGAACTGCCGCGCCATGTCCCACGCGCTCCCGGCGTTGGCCATGAACAGCGCCAGCAGCACGCCCGTCACCGTGGCACCCGCCAGCATCCCGCCCAGCGCCTCCACCCCCAGCCCCGCGCCCACCGCCACCGGCGCCACCACCGCCAGCACGCCGGGCGCGATCATCTCGCGCAGCGCGTGGCGCGTGGCCACGTCCACCGTCCGCGCCGAGTCGGGCGCCACGGTGCCCTCCATGATGGCGGGGGTGTCGATGAACTGCCGCCGCACCTCCGCGATCACCGCGCCGGCCGCCCGGGTGACCGACGTGATCGTCAGCGCGGCGACGGCAAAGGGGATGACGCCGCCGATCAGGAAGCCGACGACCACCACGGGATCGACCAGGTTGATCCCCTCCAGCCCCACCCACGACGCGTACGCCGCGTACAGCGCGATGGCCGTGAGCGCCGCGGAGCAGATGGAGAAGGCGGTGATGACGGAGCCGGATTCCTTTCCCGCCGTGTGCAGCGTGTCCGTCACCCGGCGCGCGTCGGGGCCCAGGTGGCCCAGCTGCACGATGCCGCCCGCGTTGTCGGCGATGGGGCCGAACGCGTGCACCGTCATGGTGATCCCCACCGTGGCCAGCATTCCCACCGCCGCCACGGCGATCCCGTAGAGCCCGGAGAAGGCGTACGACACGCCGATGGCCCCGCACACGACCAGCAGGGCGGGGACGGACGACTGGAAGCCGGCGGCGATCCCCGCCAGCACGTTGGCCGCGGGTCCCGTGGCCGAGGCGTCGGCGATGCGCCGCGCGGCCGCGGGCCCGGTGAACGCCGCCGTGATCGCCCCGACGGACACGCCCGCCAGCGAGCCGGCCAGCAGGGCCCAGAACGGGCCGAAGTAGCCGTAGACGCGCCCGGTGGATTCGTCCGTCATGTCGAAGCCGAGCATGTACACCACGCCCAGCATGATCAGCAGAAAGAGCCCGGCGCTGGCCAGCTGCACCATTCGCAGCGCCTGCGCGGGCTTTTCCGGGTCCAGGTAGCGGATGAGGAAGACGCCCGCCATCGACGCGACCAGCCCCACGGTGATGGCGAAGAGGGGGAGCGAGACGGCGGCGATGCGGTTCTCGTAGCCGCCCAGGGTGGCCTCGGTCATCCCCACCGCGATGGTGGCGATGACGGCAGCGACGCAGCTCTCGAAGAGGTCCGCGCCCATCCCCGCGGTGTCGCCGGCGCAGTCGCCCACCAGGTCCGCGAT
The DNA here is from genome assembly GCA_036259455.1 of Longimicrobium sp. Lineage (GTDB taxonomy): Bacteria > Gemmatimonadota > Gemmatimonadetes > Longimicrobiales > Longimicrobiaceae > Longimicrobium. The sequence continues at coordinate 1,695 of DATABT010000829.1, forward strand.
GGTGGCGGGATTGCGCGGATCGTCCTCGGGAATCTCCGTCTCCACCTTGCCGACCAGGTCCGCGCCCATGTCCGCGGCCTTGCTGAAGATGCCGCCGCCCACGCGCGCGAACAGGGCGATGCTGCTGGCGCCCATGGCGAAGCCGCTGACGATCTCGGCGAATTCGCGGAAGCGGACCTGCTCGTACACTCCCGGCTGGCGGATCCCCAGGACGAACAGGAGCCCCGTGCCCACCACCGCGACGGAACCGACGGCCAGACCCGCCACCGCGCCGCCGCTGAACGCCGTCCGCAGCGCCGCCGGCAGCCCGGGATAGCGCGCCGCCTCCGCCGTGCGCACGTTCGCCCGCACCGCCGCGAACAGGCCGCTGAACGCCGCCAGCATGGCGCACACCGCGCCGCCCACGAACGCGCCCGCCGTCCGGAACCCGGCGGCCAGAAAGAGCAGGAGCGCGGCGGCGATGACGAAGGCGGCCAGGACCACGCTGACGCGCCGCGCGAAGGCGAGCGCGCCCGACTGCACCTGCGCGGCAAGCCCGCGCATCACCTCGTTCCCCGGGGGCAGCCTGCGCAGCCGGTCCCAGATGAAGAAGGTGACGCCGAGCCCCAGCAGGCCCAGGGTCCACAGCCAGGCGGTAAGGAGAGTCAGGTCCACGGGCGCGCCCCACAGGCAGGAAGTGGGCCGGGAGAGGATGTGCCGCCTGGGCCGGAGGGAGCCCGGCGGGTGTAAGTGGAAGGAGGGAAGCGCGTTAGTGCGCGAGTGCGTGAGTTGGAGGAGTTCAGTGCCCCCGGCGTACGTGCCGCCGTCGGGCGATGCAGGCGACCGTTGCGTGGGAGGTGCGGAGCTGGCTCCCGCCCGGGCGATCGAAATCGCGGCTGCAACGTCACGAAGTCCGCCTTCGCGCCACCTTCGCGGACTGTGATCGCCGACCCCCGCTCGCCGGCGCCAGTCTCGCGTTCCGCAGTTGAAGCCCGCGCAGTTTGCGGGGCTTTCCGCCGCCGTTGCGGCGAGGCGGCGAGTTCACTCGCTCAGGCTGGAGCCCCGCCAGAGCGCGCACTTCCGCACTCACGCACTTCCGCACTCACGCCCTCGCCCCTCAGTTGTTGCACGCGTCCATCGCCGCCTCGATGCCGTCGCGCATCCAGATCTCCACGCCGCGGATGAGGTCGGGAAAGCGCTCCTCCAGCGCCTTGCGGTCCGCGCGCGGCATGGGCGAAAGCACCCAGTCCGCCAGGTCCGCCTGCGGCGGCTTCTGCCCTACGCCCAGGCGCAGGCGCGGGTAGTCGCGGGTGCCCAGCATCTGCTCGATGCTCTTGAGCCCGTTGTGGCCCCCCGCGCTGCCCGACGGGCGAAAGCGGACGCGGCCGGGGTCCAGCGCCACGTCGTCTACCACCACCAGCAGGTCCCTGGCCAGGTCCAGCGCGTTCATCCGCTTGAGCGGCACCAGCACGCTGCCGCTGCGGTTCATGTAGGTGAGAGGCTTGATGAGCCGCACCTGGAAGGGCTCTACCCGCGTGGTGGCGCTGGCCTGGTTCTTTTCCGCGCGGAACTTCGGAATGCCCCAGCTCTGCGCCAGGGCATCCAGCAGCCACCACCCCGCGTTGTGTCGCGTGTTCTCGTACTCGCGGCCGGGGTTTCCCAGCCCCACGATCACCTTGGCCCCGGCCACGTCGTCCTCGCTCCGCGCGGAAAGGAGCGCCCGTAGGCGCTCCAGCATTCCCGCGATGGGTTACTCCTCCTCGTCGCCCTTGCGGGCGCGCAGCACCTCGGGCTCCGCCGCCTCGTCGGCCGCGGCGGTGTCCTCCTCCTCCGGACGGTGCGAACCGACGATGCTGGCGATGGGCAGGTCGCCGTCCTGCAGGAACTTGACACCCTCGCGCGCCGGGATTTCGCTCACCCGCACCGACTCGCCGATCCCCAGGTTGCTGACGTCGATCTCCACCGCGTCGGGGATGTTGCCGGGCAGGCACTCCACGTCCAGGTCGTACAGCACCTGGTCCAGCACGCCGCCGTCGGTGTGCACGCCCACCGGGGTGCCCACCAGGCGCACGGGAATCTTCACGTGAATCTTCTCGCCCGCGGTGACGTGGAAGAAGTCCACGTGCAGCGCCTCGGGCTTGTACGGGTGCATCTGCACCTCGCGCAGCAGCACGTCCTTGGGCCCCTCGCCCTCGATGTCCAGGCGAACCAGCGTGTTCTCCACGTTCACCGCGGCGACCAGCAGCCCCAGGTCGTGCGCGTTCACCGACAGCGGGCGGGGCTTTTCGCCTTGGCCGTACAGCACGGCCGGCACCTGTCCGGCCGCGCGCAGCTTGCGCGCGGTGCCCTTGCCCGCCGTCCCCCGGGGGGCGGCCTTCAGCGTAGCGGAAACAGCCATCTGTACCTCCAGTCTGCGGAAGCGGCCCCCCTGGCCGGCCGGCCACGGGCAGTCCCGCCTCCGTTCATCAACGGCGGATCACTCGAAGAGCGAGCTCACCGACTCGTTGTGGTGCGTGTAGCGAATCGCGCGCCCCACCAGCTCTCCCACGGACAGCACCGTCAGGGTGGGAAAGCGCTTCTCCTGCGGCACCGGCACGGTGTCGGTGACCACGATCTCCTTGAACGGCGCGTTGGAGAGCCGCTCCACCGCGGGGCCGCTGAGCAGCGCGTGCGTGGCGCAGGCGTAGATGTCGCGCGCGCCGCGCGCCTTGAGCGCCACCGCCGCCTCGGCCATGGTCCCCGCCGTGTCGATCATGTCGTCCGAGAGCAGGCAGTCCTTGCCCTCCACCTCGCCGATCACGTTCATCACCTCGGCCACGTTGGCGGCGGGGCGGCGCTTGTCGATGATGCCCATGGTGGCGTCCAGCCGCTTGGCGAACCCGCGGGCCATCTTGGCCGAGCCCACGTCCGGCGACACGACCACCAGGTTCGTCAGCCGCTTCTCGCGAAAGTAGCGGGTAAAGACGGGCGCCGCGTACAGGTGGTCGACGGGGATGTCGAAGAAGCCCTGGATCTGGTGCTGGTGAAAGTCCACCGAGAGCAGCCGGTCGGCGCCGGCGGCCACGATCATGTTGGCCATCAGCTTGGCCCCGATGGCCACGCGCGGCTGGTCCTTGCGGTCCTGGCGCGCGTAGCCGAAGTACGGCACCACGGCGTGAATGCGGGCCGCCGACGCGCGCCGGGCGGCGTCGATCATCAGCAGCAGCTCGATGATGTTGTCGCCGGGCGCGGTGGTGCTCTGGATGATGAACAGGTCGCGTCCGCGGACGTTCTCGTCGATGCGGACGAACATCTCGCCGTCCGCGAACTTCTTGATGGTCACCTCGCCCAGGGCGTAGTCCAGCTCCCGGGCGATCTCTTCGGCGAGCGGGCGGTTGGCCGTGCCGGCCAGCAGCATGGGTCCACCGCTCGCGAACGGATCCGGCATGTGCGCGGTGTTCGGTTAAAGGGTACGGACAGAGCGGGGTAGAATAGGTTTGCGGGGGGCGGGCAGCAAGGGCGGGAGAGGGTACGACGGTACGGGGGACGAGCGTACGATGGTACGTGAACGTGCGCGCCGTCTGGCTCTTCCACGCAACGACGCCATCGGCAACGCCGCCGCGGGGCTGGTGGCGTGGACCCGCTCGCCGTGGCCGGACCCGGCCGTGGCGGGCGTGGTCGCGCTCCTCTTCCTGCACTCCTCGTGGATCATCATCCGCGACGCCCGCGCCGACCTGCGGCACCCCGCCTGACGGAAGACGGGGCGCACACCGGCGTCCTCCGTGTGGTTGAAGCCCCGCGCAGTCCGCGGGGCTTTCCGCGGTCGTTGCGGCGGCATCAGCCGCTCAACGCGCGCGGGGCCCGCCGACGACCGGCGAGCCCCGCGCTTACGTACCTTCGTACCTTCGTACCGCCTTACTCCCGCACGAACTCCGTTACGTCGCGGATCTCGACGGGCCCCACGTTGGCGGCGCGCACGGCGGCTTCCACCACCTGCCGGTCGCCCACGACGACGACCACGGAGCGATCGGGCCGCACGTATTCGTTGGCGACTCTGCTCAGGTCCTCCGCCGTGACGGCCATGATGCGCTGCACGTAGTCGTCAAAGAACGAGGCGTCCAGTCCGTACGTCTCCAGGTTGGCCAGCTGCCCGGCGATCTCCTGCGTGGTTTCCAGCTGGTCCGGCAGGCGCAGCGCCACGAAGTTCTTGATCTTCTGCAGCTCCTCCGCGCCCACCGCCTCGCTGCGGATGCGGTTGAGCTCGCGGAAGAACTCCACCAGCGCGCTGTCGGTGGCGTTGGTCTGCACGCCCGCCTGCGCGGTGAACGGGCCCGCGCCGCGCAGCATCTGAAAGCTGCTGCGCGCGCCGTACGACCAGCCGTGCGTCTCGCGCAGGTTGGTGTTCAGCCGGCTGGTGAAGGTGCCGCCCAGCATGGTGTTCATCACCAGCAGCGGGTAGTAGTCCGGGCTGCTGCGCGGCACGCCCGGGTGCCCGATGCGGATCTCCGACTGCGCCGCGCCCGGCTTGTCGATGAGGTACACCACCGTCCGCCCGATGGAAGGCGGCTGCGGCAGCGCCGCGGGCGTCCACCCCGCGCCCTGCACGCGCCAGCCGCCGAACGCCTCCGCCACCATGGGCTGCATGGCGGCCGGATCCACGTCGCCCACCAGGATGAGCGTGGACGACTCGGGGCGGTAGCGGCTGGCGTGGAAGGTGGCCACGCGGGCGCGGTCCAGCCCCCGCGTGCTCTCCACGTTGGCGTAGCGACCGTACGGGTGCTCGGCGCCGTAGACCAGCGACGCGAAGGCGTTGTTGGCGATGGTGGTCGCCTCGTCCCTGGCCCGGGCCAGCGCCGTCAGGCGCTCGTCGCGCAGGCGGTTGACCTCGCGCTCGGGAAAGTCGGGGCGGGTGACCACGTCCGCCATGATGCGCAGCGCCGCGGGAAAGTTCTGGCGCAGCACGTACAGGTTGGTCTGCGCCGCGTCCGCCCCGGAGAACGTCGAGAGGTTGGCGCCCAGCAGGTCCAGCGCGTCCGCCAGCTCCAGCGCGTCGCGGCCGCCGGCGCCCTCGTCCAGCATGTTGGCCGTGAACGAGGCCAGGCCCGGGATCTCCGCCGGCTCGTCCGCGCTCCCGGCGCCGCGCGTTACCATCACCGCGCTCACCACGGGCAGCTCCGGCTGCCGCACGTACATCACCGTGAGCCCGTTGGGCAGGCGCATGCGCGTGGGCTCCGGCAGGTCAATGCGCGGCGCGCCCGCGGGACGGGGCGGCGTGGTGGGAAAGTCCTGCTGCGCCGCCGCGGGCGCCCCGCCAAGGAGGACGGCGCCGGCCGTGAGGGAATAGATCGTCCGTTTCATCACTGGTTCTCCTGGGCGGCGAGCTCCGTCTTGCCCTGCGGCACGATGCTGATGATCACCCGCGGCCGGCCGGCCAGGTACTGCTGCGCCACCCGCTGGATGTCGGCCGGGGTGAGGGCGCGGTAGCGCGCCAGGTCCTGCTCCGCGAACCCCGGGTTCCCCGCGTAGTACAGGTAGTCGTTCAGCCGGTCGGCCTTGCCCAGTACCGTCTCCAGGCCGGCCACGAAGCCCGTCACCAGCCCGTTCTTTACCCGGTCCAGCTCCTCCTGCGAGGGCGGCGTCTGCGCAAGGCGGGCAATCTCCTCGTCCACCGCCGCCTCGATGCGGTCCAGATCCACCTCGGGCTTTACCCGGATGCGCACCCACAGGTCACCCGCCAGCAGCTGCGCGTCGTTCTGCGCCCAGGTGAAGGCCGCCACCTGCTCGTCGTACACCAGCCGCTTGTACAGCCGCGAGCTCTTTCCCTCCGTCAGAATGGCCGCCAGCGCGTTGAGCGCAGCCTCGTCCGGGGAAAAGCGCGGCCCCGTGCGCCAGATCATGCTGAGCTCCGGCAGCGTGACGCGGTCCTCGCGGGTGGTGTAGCTGGTGGCGGCAAGCGAGGGCTGCGGAATCTGCGGGCGCTGCACCTCCTGGCCGCGGGGAATCCAGCCGAAGTAGCGCTCCACCCACTGCCGCACCTGCGCCGGGTTCACGTCGCCCACGATGGCGATGGAGGCGTTGTTGGGCGCGTAGTAGGTGCGGAAGAACTGGTTCACGTCCTCCAGCTGTGCCGCGTCCAGATCCGCCATGGAGCCGATGGTGGTCCACGAGTACGGGTGGCCGGCGGGGTACAGCAGGGGCGGCGCGGCCTCCCACAGCAGCCCGTACGGCTGGTTCTCGTAGTTCTGGCGCCGCTCGTTCTGCACCACGCCGCGCTGCCCGTCCAGCTTGCCGGGGCTCATGGCGTCCAGCAGCCCGCCCATGCGGTCCGCCTCCAGCCACAGCGCCAGCTCCACCGCGTTGGAGGGCATCACCTCGTAGTAGTTGGTGCGGTCGTTGTTGGTGCTGCCGTTGTTGCTGGCCCCCGCCGCCTCCAGCCAGTTGTCGAAGTCGCCCTCGGGCACGTTCTTGCTCCCCTCGAACATGATGTGCTCGAAGAGGTGCGCGAAGCCCGTGCGGCCGGGGCGCTCGTACCCGGAGCCCACGTGGTACCACACGTTCACCGCCGCCAGGGGAGCGGAATGGTCTTCCGCCACGATCACCCGCAGCCCGTTGGGGAGCGTGAAGGTGGTGTGGGGGATGCTGACCTGCTGCGCCGCCACCGGCAGCGCCAGCAGGTTCAGCAGCAGCGCGAGGCGTTTCATCGTGGCTGCCTCATTTCAGGGTAAGGGTTGGTCGATACAGGGAGTGTACTGCGCTCCGGACGTTCCCGAAATAGGGGGACGCCGGAAGAATGCTAAAATCTTCGCATCCGGAAGGGCGGTTGTACCCGCGGAAGCCGCGAGGTTCCGGCGGATCCGGGGCGGAGATGGAGAGCATCCGCTTCCCGCCACCGGCCGATCGCGTGAAGCCGTCAGCGCTTCCGCGGCGCGTTCACGCGCAGCCGCTGGCCCGGCGCGGGCGCGGGCAGCTCCGTGCGCTGCCCGTCCGGCCAGTGGACGGTGACGCCGGCAACGCGCGTCCCCGGCGGCACGCCGAAGTGCGCGACGGGATCGCCGTGGCCGCCGTACCCGCTCTGCTGGTGGATGCCGCGTACGACGCTCCGCGGCCCCGGACCGCCCTCCAGCCGCGCGATGACGCGCGCGCCCCACACGGCCGTTCCCCCGGGCGTGGGGCGCAGCTCCACCTGGAGCCACTCGCCCGGCGGGGCGGTGGCGTTCCGGAACAGGCGCACGGGGTCCGTCCGCGACGCCGCGGCCACGTCCAGCCGGCCGTCCGCGTCCACGTCGACCACCGCGAGGCCGGTGTAGCGCCCCGGAACGTCCGTCAGCCCCGGCACGTCCGCGGATCGCAATCCACCGGCGCCGTCGCCCAGCCACACCCCGATGCCCCCCACGTCGGTGTAGCCCGTGGCCACGACCAGGTCCAGGTGCCCGTCGCCGTCCAGGTCCGCGAACGCCGATCCGATCACCCGCGGCGGCAGCGCCACGGGCGCGCGCGCGAAGCGGCGGCCGCCCTGGTTCAGGTACAGGGCGCCGGGCGTTTTCTGCCGCCACCCGGCGACGAACAGGTCCAGGTCGCCGTCCCCGTCCACGTCGCCGGCGCTGGCGCCCAGCGCGCCCGCCTGTCCGGCGAACGCGGTGCGGCGGTCCGCCGTCCAGTCCGCGCCCTCGTTCCAGTACAGAAAGCTGCCGACGCGAAATCCCGGCACCGGCGCGCCGGTCAGGAGCACGTCCGCGCGGCCGTCGCCGTCCAGGTCCGCCAGCTGCGCCCCGCCCATCCAGCTCTGGAAGGGGAACAGGTCGCGCGGCACCAGCGTGAACTTCGCGCTTCCGTCGTTCTGCAGCACAAAGCTGCCGGCGCGGCCGTAGGCGCCCGCCACCAGGTCCAGGTCGCCGTCCCCGTCCAGGTCCCCCATCGCCACCGCCTCGAAGCCGCCGCGGGGGTGCTCCGGCGTAGTCAGCACCCCGGCATCCGCGAACGGCCGCAGGCGGATGGTCCCCTCCTCCAGCCGCGTCTCGTACGCCGCCAGGGAGTCCTGCCCCAGCACCAGGTCCGGATCGCCGTCGCCGTCCAGGTCTCCCCACGCGGCGGAGTTGGCGTTCCGCTCGCGGTTGGCGGGGAGCGGCACGGGCTCGAAGCGCCCGCCCACGTTGCGGAACACGCGGCTGGGGAACGAGTCGCGCCCGGAGATGGCCACGTCCACCCGCCCGTCGCCGTCCACGTCCGTCCACGCCATCCCCGCCGCGCCGCTGGGCCCGTCCGGCAGCGCCGCGTCCACCACTTCGAAGCGCAGCTGGGCAGACGCCGGAGCGCTCGCGAGCGCCAGCGTCGCCAGGAGGAGCGGATGCCGAAGGCGGATCATGGCCGTGGAGAGTGGAAGGGGCGGGCGGGTGACCGGGAAGAGTACGGCGCGCGAGCCGCCGGGACGCACGGGTGCGGGACGAGCCGTTCGGCGGCGGGCCGGGCGGTGCGGCGGTGGTGACGGTGATCCATCACCCGGGATGGTAGCGCGGATGCCGGGGATCCGCCACACCCCTGAATCCGCTTGCCGTTCGTCTGCGTATTCCGCATGTTTCCGTGCTTCTTCTCTCCTTTCCAGCCTTCCCCGAGACATGAGCCATCCAACTCTCGTCCGCGCCCTGGCGGCGGGTGCCGTGCTTGTCGCCGTTTCTCCCGTGGCGGCGCAGCGGCCCACGGTGCCCGTGGAGTTCTACGTCGGCCGGCAGGAGTTCGCCTCGGAGCTGCGCGTGCAAGACCAGGACTTCGCCGGCGTGCGGCTGGGGCTGGACCTGGCGGACTACGCGGGCATCCGCGGCTTCTACTGGCGCGGGCTCAACGAGGACCACAACGGCGTCTCGCCCATCCAGTCGTATGGCGCCGAGGCGCAGCTGAACCTGAACTCCGGGCGCGGCATCACGCCCTTTCTGGTGGCCGGGGTGGGACGGGTGGACTTCATGGAGGGGTTCGAGGACGTGGACGGCGAGCAGCCGGAGGACCGCGACGCGGTCATCCTGGGCGGCGGCGCGCGGCTGGACCTGGGACGCGTGGGGCTGATGGGCGCCGCGCGCAGCTACCTGTTCCAGGCCAGCGACTCGCTGAGCGACGACCTGCGCAGCAACCTGCAGCTCACGGCGGGGCTCACCTTCCGCCTGGGCTCCGCCGGCCGCCGCCGCGCCGCGCCCGTCTCGGCGACGGTCATCCGCGAGACGCCGGACACCGTCTACGTCTCGCGCGAGGGGACGGTGGAGCGGCGCGGGGAGCGGGACGAGCAGCAGTTCGTCACCATCCCCATTCCCCGCGAGGGCGAGATCTACCTGCGCTACGGCCCGTCCGATTCGTCCGCCGTCAACCGCCGCCCGCAGGCCGGCGAGGCCGCGGTCACGGCGGGGCAGATGGAGCAGCTGCGCCGGCAGGTGCTGGCGGACCTGGAGCCCCTGCTGCGCGAGCTGATGACGGAAGAGCGCGCCGAGCTGCGTGAGCTGGTGCGCGACGAGCTGCGGCGCATCGGCGCGGCGGGGCTCACGCCCGAGGCGGAGCAGCGGCTGCTGGAGAACCTGGAGGCGCGCGTCGCCCTGCGGGTGCAGGACCGCGTGGCCGCCGGCCGCCCCGCGCGCCCGGGCTTCTCGCCCAGCCTGCGCGAGTGGCGGATGTACACGGGCGGCAACGTGGACCGGCCGCGGCAGTTCCTGCTGGGCGGGCGGCTGGACCTGGGCCCGCTGGACCCCCGCAACCCCGCGCTGCGCGTGGTGCCGGAGCTGGCGCTGGGCGGCGGGCAGGCCGGGCTCTCGGTGCTGGTGGCCGGCAACGTCCAGTTCGACTTCGCGTCCTTCCGGGTAGGCGGCGCTCCGCTGCAGCCGTACGGGTACGGCGGGCTGGGCTTCCTCATCCTCACCGATCCCAACCCCGGCCGGGCGGAGCGCGAGGCCGTGCTCAACTTCGGCTACGGCGTGAACTTTCCCGTCCCCGGGCGTGACGGCGGGCCGCGCCTGTTCCTGGAGCACCAGGGCATCGACCTGTTCGACCTGAACCGCCTGATCATCGGCATGCGGTTCTAGCGTAGCTGATCAGCCGTGGCGCGGTGGGGGAAAAGAGGACGCGGAGGATGACGATCGCCTCCGCGTCCCCTGTCCGTTCCTCCGCGTCCTGCGGGTGATTCTTTCGGTCGATTGGGGGATCGGGCCGCGCGCGGGGATGGTACTTGCAGGCCCTGATCGGCCGCGATGGCCATCCAACGGAAATGACAGGCTGAGATGATGACGAGAACCTCGTTCGATCGATCCGCGCGCGCGGCCGTCCTGGCGTTCGCCGCCGCCGCGGGCTTGCCGGGATGCGCCCCGACCGTCGCGCCCGGGTCCGCGCCGGCGCCCGCGGCGGAAGCGATGGCGCCGCTGCCGCGCGACATCCACTCCTTCGCGCGGCCGGAAGAGGCGCGCGTGACGCACGTCTCGCTGGACCTGCGGACGGACTTCGCCAGCCGCACGCTGGAGGGCACGGCCACGCTGGACGTGCGGACGGCGCCCGGCGCGGACGACATCGTCCTCGACACGCGCGACCTGACCATCCAGCAGGTGACGGACGCAGGCGGCCGCGAGCTGCGCTGGGCGCTCGGCGCGGCGGATTCCGTCCTCGGGCAGCCGCTCACCGTGCAATTGCCGAGGGGGACGGAGCGGATCGTCATCCGCTACCGCACCAGCCCGGACGCGGGCGCGCTGCAGTGGCTCACGCCGGGGCAGACGGCGGGGAAGCGGCAGCCGTTCCTCTTTTCGCAGGGCCAGGCCATCCTCACGCGCACGTGGATTCCCACGCAGGACTCGCCCGGAATCCGCCAGAGCTACGACGCTCGCATCACCGTGCCCGCGGAGCTGACGGCGGTAATGAGCGCCGACATGCTGACGCCGCAGGGGGAGCCGGCCGACGGGGGGCGCTCGTTCCGCTTCAGGCTGGACACGCCCGTGCCGCCGTACCTGATCGCCCTCGCCGTGGGCGACCTGGCGTTCCGCGCCACCGGCCCGCGCACCGGCGTGTGGACGGAGCCCGCCATGCTGGACCGCGCCGCGAACGAGCTGGCGGAGCTGGAGCGCTTTGTGGACGCGGCGGAGGCGCTGTACGGGCCCTACCGCTGGGGGCGCTACGACGTGCTGGTGCTGCCGCCGTCCTTCCCGTTCGGCGGGATGGAGAACCCGCGCCTGACCTTTGCCACGCCCACCATCCTGGCCGGCGACCGCTCGCTGGTCTCGCTGATCGCGCACGAGCTGGCGCACTCGTGGTCCGGCAACCTGGTCACCAACGCCACCTGGTCTGACTTCTGGCTCAACGAGGGGTTCACCACGTACTTCGAGAACCGGATCATGGAGGCGCTGTACGGCCCGGAGCGCGCCGCCATGCTGGCGAACCTGGGGTGGCAGGGGATGCAGGACGCGGTGGAGGCCGCCGGCGGCCCCGGCGCGCCCGACACGCGGCTGCACATCGACCTGGCCGGCCGCGACCCCGACGCGGGGATGACGGACATCGCGTACGAAAAGGGCGCCACCTTCCTGCGCACGCTGGAGCAGGCGTTCGGCCGCGAGCGGTGGGACGCGTACCTGCGCTCCTACTTTGATCGGCACGCCTTTCAGCCCATGACCACGGAGCGCTTTCTGGAGGACCTGCGCGCCCACCTGGTCCGCGGCGACGCGGAGCTGGAGCGGCGGCTGATGCTGGACGAGTGGGCGTACGGCCCCGGCGTTCCCGCCAACGCCGTGCGCCGCGAGTCCGACGCCTTCGCGCGGGTGGAGGCGGAGGCACGGAGGTTCGCCGCCGGCACGCCCGCCGCGCAGCTGGCGACCCGGCAGTGGAGCACGCAGGAGTGGCAGCACTTCCTGGGCACGCTGCCCCAGGGGATGACGAACGCGCAGCTGGCGGACCTGGACCGCACCTTCCGCCTGTCCGAGCAGGGGAACAGCGAGATCCTCTTCGGGTGGCTGCAGATCGCCGTGCGGCACCGGTACGAGCCCGCGGTCCCCGCGCTGGAGCGGTTCCTGACCAGCATGGGGCGGCGCAAGTTCGTCCGCCCGCTCTTCGCCAGCCTGATGGAGCAGGGCGAGTGGGGGCAGGCGCACGCGCGGCGCATCTACGCGGTCGCCCGGCCCGGCTACCATCCGGTCACTTCGGGGTCGGTGGACGAGATCGTACGTTAGCCGACGCTCATCGGAAAACCCAGGCGCCCGCTTTGCCGCCGGCGCTTTTTTTCAGGTTCATCGCGGATTTCGTTGCACGCACGAAGTCTGCGCCGTGAAGCTGTCATTTCGAAGGAGGCGCCCGCGAGGACTTGCCTCTTGCAGGATCTTGTTGCGCCTACCGAGAAATCTACTCACCCACGCTCATGGCTGGCCGCACGTCCCGGGACCCGCCTCCGATGCGCCGCACAGAAGCGGGTCGAGGACTGAGCCGCGGGCCGGATCACCAGCACGGGTGAGTAGATTTCTCAGTCGGCGCCATGGAAATCCTGCACGGGCTGAGTTCGGTGCAGGCGCCTCCTTCGAAATGACAGCTCGGCGTCGCCCTGCTTACCTGCAACGAAATCGACGAAGAACCGAAAATAAAGGTTCATCGCGGATTTCGTTGCACGCACGAAGTCTGCGCCGTGAGCTGTCATTTCGAAGGAGGCGCGCACGAGGACTTGCCTCATGCAGGATCTTGTTGCGCCGACTGAGAAATCTACTCACCCACGCTCATGGCTGGCCGCACGTCCCGGGACCCGCCTCCGATGCGCCGCACGGAAGCGGGGTCGAGGACCGAGCCGCGGGCCGGATCACCAGCACGG
>DATABT010000830.1:0-3909 GCA_036259455.1 Longimicrobium sp.
GCTGGATGCGGATGGCCTGATCCCGGAGCCACGCATCCGGCGGAGCAATTCGCTCAGGGTGGGCTTCTTTCCCGTGCTCAGGATGCCCACGCGGTAGATCTTTCCCGCCACCCACGTGACCGCCAGCGTCCCCAGCACCAGCAGCGCGATGGAGAGGGCGATCTCGCCCGCGGGGATGTCGGTGGCCACCACGCGCATGGGCATCACCACCGGCGCGGTAAAGGGGATCATCGACAGCACCCGCGCCGTGCTCCCCAGCGGGTCCATCAGCACCGACTGGATGAAGACGATGGGGATGAACAGGGGGATCATCAGCGGCAGCGCCATCTGCTGCGCCTCCTGCTCCGTGGTCACCGCAGATCCCGCCGCCGCGTACACCGCCGCGTAGAGCACGAAGCCCAGCGCGAAGAACACGAGCAGCACCGCCCACACCGCCGGCTCCATCTGCAGCGCGCTGAACCCGGCGGCGGAGATGCCGAACTCGCGCTGCAGCAGCTCCCGCTGTGAGGTCAGCAGCATGGAGAACCCCACCCAGATGCCGATCTGCAGCACCGCCACGGCGGCCAGGCCAAGGATCTTCCCCGCCATCAGCTGCGTGGCCTGCACGGAGGAGGCGATCACCTCCACGATGCGGTTGTTCTTTTCCTCCAGCACGCTGCGCATGGCGTTCTGGCCGTAGATGGCGATCAGCTGCAGGAACATGATCCCCAGCACGTACGAGGTAATGAGAGTGGCGAACAGGTTGCCGCCCTCCTCGCCCTCGCCGGTGATGCGCGCGGCCTGCACGTTCACCTCCTTCACCAGCTCCGCCACCTGCGCCGCCGTGAGCCCGCTGCCGCGCAGCCGCTCCTGCTGCACCACCGCCGTGGTGGCGCGCTCGATGTCCTCCACCACGCGCACGTTGGTCACGTCCCTGGCGCGGTAGGCCACCTGGTTGGTGCGCAGCACCTCCGGCCCGATCCACACGTAGCCGTCGATCTCCTTTTCCTGCACCCGCGCGTTCAGCCGCGCGCGCTGCGGCTCCAGCGGCCCGGGAACGCGCTGCACCGTGTAGCGGATGGCCTTTCTGTCCGGGCTGGGGGCCTGCAGCGCCTCCGCGACGCGCGCGCCCACGCCGGCCGGGCCCTCGTCCACCAGCACCAGCGTGCGCTCGCCGCCGCCGCCGCCCAGCAGGCCGGGAAGAAACACCAGGGCCAGCATGAAGAGGGGAAAGAGGATCGTCCCCAGCACGAACGCCTTGGTCCGCACGCGCTCCAGGAATTCGCGGCGGATGATGATCATCACGTTACCCACGGACCACCTCCTCGGCGCGGCGGCGGGGGCGAACGGCGTCGCCCACCTTCTGAACGAAGATCTCGTGCAGCGACGGCTGCACGTGCTCGAAGCGGGAGAGCGGCACGTCCAGGCCGTTGGCGGCCGTCACCAGCGCGCGCGGATCGGCCGTGGGAACGAGCTCCACCTCCCAGGCGTCGTTGATGCGGTCCACGCGCTCGAACCCCGGCCAGGTCGCCATGAAGCGGTCCGCCGCCTCCGACGGCTCGTCGAAGGCGATGGCGTAGTGGTTCGCGCGGTGCGCGCGGCGAATCTCGCGCAGGTTGCCGTCCAGCACCTTCTCCCCGCCCGCGATGATGCAGACGTGCTCGCACATCTGCTCCGCCTGTTCCATGTTGTGCGTGCTGAAGATGACCGTTCGCCCCTGGTTGCGGGCGTCCAGAATGGTGTCGCGGAGGACTTCCTGGTTCACCGGGTCCAGCCCGGAGTGCGGCTCGTCCAGGATCAGCAGGTCCGGCCCGTGCACGACGGTGGTGATGAACTGCACCTTCTGCTGCATTCCCTTGCTCAGCGTCTCCACCTTCGCCGTGCGCCAGTCCGCCAGCCCCATCCGCTCCAGCCACTGCGTCCCCTCGCGGATGGCCTTCGCGCGCGGCACCCCCTTGAGCTCGGCGAAAAAGGCGATCACGTCGATCACCGTCATCTTCTTGTACAGCCCGCGCTCTTCGGGAAGGTACCCCACGCGCTGCAGCACTCCGCGGTCGCGCTCGGGATCCGAGCCCAGCAGGTCGATGGTTCCCGAGTCGCGGATGATGATGTTCATCACCATGCGCAGGGTGGTGCTCTTGCCGGCCCCGTTGGGGCCCAGGATGCCGTAGATGGTGCCTGCGGGCACCTTCAGGCCGAGGTTCTTGACCGCGGCGTGGCTGGCGTAGCTCTTGGACACGCCGTCCAGCAGGAGTGCGTGAGTCATAGGGGCTCTGGGGGGAAAGACTGCGGCGGATGCGCCCGTTCCGGCGTCCGCCCCGGCACCGCGCCGCGTGGTACGAGGGCGCCGCGCCACGGGTTTCGGGTCGACGGGAGCAGGATGGCGGTCCCCAACCCTAACCCCGTGGACGGCGCGAATCAACCCGTCCTCGCGTTGGCGGCAACGGCGGGCGTTGAGGCGGAGGATGGATGACGGTAGATTGCGCGCTCGATTTCATCCGCCCGATCCAGAACGGACGCCACCATGCCGGAACCCTCGCTGCTGGAACAGCTGCGCGCCGACCTCACCACGGCGCGCAAGGAGCGCGACAGGCTGCGCACCACCACCCTGACGACCTTCCTGTCGGAGGTGAAGAACAGGGAGATCGACCAGGGGCGTCCCGCCGCGGACGAGGACGTGCGCGGGCTGCTGGTCACCGCCATCAAGCGACGCCGTGAGGCGTCGGAGCAGATGCGCGCCGGCGGCCGCACCGAGCTGGCGGAGAAGGAGGAGCAGGAGGCCGCGCTGCTGCAGGCCTACCTTCCGCCGGCCCTGGGCGAGGACGAGGTCCGCGCGATGATCCGCGAGGCCATCGCCGGCGGCGCCGCGGACGTGGGCGGCGTGATGAAGGCCGTGATGCCGCGCGCCAAGGGCCGCTTCGACGGCAAGGAGCTCAACCGCCTGGTCCGCGAGTCGCTGGCCGGCTGACGACGAAGAGTGCCGCGCACCGTGCGCGGCACTCTGTTTACTTGCAGGCTCCTTTCGTGTTCTCGCGTAACGCCAATCGTCTGCCCCTCACCCGGCCGCATCGATGCCGTCCCGTTCTCTGCGCACATGGCAAATGACCGCCGGGCGAGCACTGAACGAGCGGGAGGCGGCGCGACTCGCGGTCCGGGGCACCGGCCGCGGGCGCCGGATTGCCATGCAGCAGATGAACCAGGCTTACGTAGTGCTCCTGCTGTCTCAGTTTCAACGATTCTGCCGTGAACTTCACGAGGAGTGCGTGGAGCACCTCGTGGGGCAGCCGGCACTGCGGCCGTATTACGGGATTCTGAACATGCGCTTCATGGAAGGCCGGAAGCTGGATTTCGGGAACCCCAACCCGGGTAATATCGGCTCCGACTTCAGCCGGCTGGGTGTGAAGCTCTGGCTGGAGTTGCGGCAGCTGGGCAGGCGCGGACGGACGCATCATCGAGCGCTGGAGATGCTGAACCACTGGCGCAACGCCATTGCCCATCAGGATTTTCGGAATTCTGAGCTTCGCGGACGCACCACGATCCAGCGTACGCAGATCAGGCGCTGGCGGAGCGCGTGCACGTGGCTCGCGGTAGACATGGACAAGGTGATGTACGCATGTTTGTCGCGCATCACGGGAGTGCCGCCCTGGTAAGGAGGAAGGTTGAGCAGCAGGCCCAAGAAGAGCCGGCCACAGCGTCTGCGGGTGGGAACGCGTGTGCGATATCTGCTTCCCGCGGGGTTCCTGAATGCCGTCGTCGTCGAGGACCGTGGGTTGATTCTCAGAGACGATCAGCAGGTCGTGCGGATTCGCACGATCGATGAGCCCGACTTTCCCGACGAGTTCGACACACCGGTTCCCCTGCTGGAAGTCCGTAGACTCCCCGGACGACGAGCTTGCGGCCTGAGTCGAGGCAGGAAGAAACAGAAGGCCG
>DATABT010000831.1:0-3650 GCA_036259455.1 Longimicrobium sp.
CCGGCCCACGGCTCGGTCCTCGACCCGCTTCTGTGCGGCGCATCGGAGGCGGGTCCCGGGACGTGCGGCCAGCCATGAGCGTGGGTGAGTAGATTTCTCAGTCGGCGCAACAAGATCCTGCATGAGGCAAGTCCCCGCGGCGCCTCCTTCGAAATGACAGCTCACGGCGCAGACTTCGTGCGTGCAACGAACGCCGCGATGAACCTGTTTCGTCTGCGTCCTTCGCGTGACATCTTCCGTCCGTCACGGGAGAGCCAGGTCACGAGCGGGAGACGATGATGAGGGAGCGCCTGGAGTACCGCGGGCGGTGGGCGCTGGTGACGGGGGCGTCGATGGGGATCGGCGAGGCGTTCGCGCGCGCCCTGGCGGCGCGGGGGATGCACGTGGTGCTCTGCGCGCGCTCCGCGGACCGCCTGCGCGCGCTGGCGCTGGACATCGAGGCGGAGCACGGCGTCCGCGCGGCCGTGGTCGTCGCGGACCTGGCGCGGCCGGGCGAGGCGCGGCGCGCGTGGGACGAGGCGGGCCGCGAGCGCGACATCCACCTGCTCGTCAACAACGCGGGCTTCGGCGCGCATGGCCGCTTCGAGGAACAGCCCGTGGACCGGTTGAGCGAGATGGTGGCCCTCAACTGCACGGCGCTGCTGGAACTGGCCCACCTGGCGCTGCGGGAGATGCGGGCGCGCGGGGCCGGCGGCATCATCAACGTGGGCTCCGTCGCGGCCTTTCAGCCCGTGCCGCTGAAGGCGGCCTACGCGGCCACCAAGGCGTTCGTCCTTTCGCTGACGCAGGCGCTGGTGGAGGAGAACCGCGGCTCCGGGGTTCGCATCCTCTGCCTCTCTCCCGGGCCCACGCCCACGGGGTTCCAGGCCGTCGCGGGATCGCGCGTGCAGGAGGGGCAGGTGGGGGTGCTGCGCGCGGATCAGGTGGTGGATTCCGCGCTGGCGGCGCTGGACGCGGGCAAGTCCCACGTGGCGCCGGGGTTCTTCAACGCTCTGACGTCGGTGTTCGGGCGGATGCTGCCCCCGGCGACGGCCGCGAAGATCGCGCGTCGCGTCAACGATGCGCGGTGAAGGGAGAAAGAAGAAGCAGCGCAGGGTTCACGGGGTCAAAGACGGAGTACGCCGAGGGATCGATCGTTCTCCGCGTACTCTCCGCTCTTATTCCGCGAACTCTGCGTTGAGGACGGGATGTGGAGGTTCGGACCGGCGGGGGGCGCAGACCTCGGCCCACATCTCCCGGCACAGGCGGATGGTATGCAGGTGGATGTCGACGGTGTCTTCCGTGTCGCGCGCGTAGCCGCCCGCCATCGCCACCGCCACGGGAACGCCGGCGTCGCGGCAGGCGCCCAGGACCAGGCGATCGCGATCCATCAACCCCTCCTTGCTCATCCCCAGCCGCCCGAAACGATCCTCCCGCCACGGGTCCGCACCGGCCAGGTAGATGGCCAGCTCCGGGCGGAACTCCTCCAGGATGCGCGGCACGTGCAGATCCAGCGCGGAGAGAAGGACGTCGTCGTCCGCGCCGTCGGGAAGCTCCACGTCCAGCGAGCTGCGCTCCTTGCGGAACGGAAAGTTCCTGGCGCCGTGGATGGAGAAGGTGAAGACCGAGGGATCGCCGCGGAAGGCGGCGGCGGTGCCGTTCCCCTGGTGCACGTCGCAGTCCAGCACCACGGCGCGGCGGATGCGCCCCTCGCGCTGCACGACCCGGATGGCCACGGCGGCGTCGTTGAACACGCAGAAGCCCTCGCCGTGGTCCGGGCAGGCGTGGTGCGTGCCGCCCGCCAGGTTCACGGCGATTCCCCAGCCGCGCGCCGCCGCCTCGTCCAGCGCCGTGCGCGCGGCCTGGATGGTCGCGCCGGAGGAGCGGCGGGAGCGCTCGATCATCTCCGGGCTCCACGGAAAGCCGATCCGCCGGACCTCCATCGGCGTCAGCGTTCCGTCCCGCGCGGCGGCCAGGTACGCGGGCTCGTGCACCAGCCCCAGCTCGTCCCAGGTGGCGGCCGGCGGCTCGAAGACCTCGTCCGGGCGCAGCACGCCCTCCGCCAGGCAGCGCTCGCGGAGCCGCGCGTACTTTACCATCGGGAAACGATGTCCCACCGGCAGCGGCAGGACGAAGCGGTCGGTGTAGAAGGCGCGCACCGTCAGCCCCGGATCGCCGCGCGGGTCACGGGATGCCGGCGACCTTGTGCGTCTGCACCGACATCCGCCAGGGCGGCCCCAGCTCCATCACCGCCGCGATCGTCTCCGCGTAATTTGGCCCACCCAGCACGGGAACGTCCACCGGCTGCAGAAAGTACTGCCCGAACCGCGTTCCCTCGGCGATGCGCCGCACCGCCTCCACGTCCGGCGTAATTCCCGGCGCGGACGAGCCGGTGAAGAGGAGCTTGAGCTCCTCGCCTTCCTTCTGCGCGAACTCGGCCTGCTTGGGCGAGACGGTGAGCCAGTCCACCAGCGAGCGGTCCACGGGGCGTGAGCCGTTGGACTCCATGGTGATGCGGTAGCCGCGGGCCCGCAGCGCATCGGAGAGGGGCCGGTCGAACTGCAGGCTGGGCTCGCCGCCCGTGGCCACCAGCAGCAGCCCCGGCTTTTCCGCGCCGAACCCGTCGATGGCCGTCTGGCGGACGAGATCCAGCGTCCCCTCCAGGTTCAGCGTGTAGACGGCCTTCACCCAGACGGTGTCGCACCAGGGGCACACCTCGTAGCCCAGGTTGCACCCGGCAAGGCGCAGGAACACCGCGGGCGTGCCCGCCTGTGCGCCCTCGCCCTGCAGCGTCGCGAAAACCTCCCGGATCCCGTACTTCCTGGCCTCCATCCGAATGTCCTGTCGGTTGATGAAGGGACGCGCATCCGCCGTCCGCGCGCAAACTTACCATCCCCCGCCCCCCCGCGGCACCCCCGCGCCGGATGAACCGGCCGATCATCCCCCACGCAACGTCATCCCGAGTCATTCGGCCCTGCGCGCACCGGTCGGATGAACGTCGCTCGCGCCGCTGCTGTCATCTCGAAGGACGCGCCCGCGCGATCGCTGCCGGTGCAGAAACTCGTGGCGCCGGCTGAGAAACCTACTCACCCGGGCAGGTGCAATGCTCCGCTCGATGGGCCTCGCCCCGGCTTCGGCGCACCTCCGGGCCTGTTCATCTCCCGCTTCCGCTGTCCAAAATGGAAGTTTTTGTCCGTCGAAATCCCAACTCCAGTCGTGTTCTGTATACACCTGAATCGCAGGGTGGGACACCGACGTCTCACACCGGGTCACAACTTCCCCTCAGAATGCCGCCGTGCCAGTGGCATGGTCGAGGCAAGTCGTTGTATATCAACAAAATTCCATCCCGTGCCACCCTGGCCCCTGGCTTGCCCTTAGGGAGGCCGCAAGCGCCCGAAGGATGGGCACCTGACCCGGGGGGGTCAGCGCACGGTGGCCCGGTAGTTTTCAGAGCATCCGCACCACCCCTCCCTCCTCGCCAACTGCACCATTCGCCCTCCACGCCGTCCGACGCTGGTCCGCCCCCCTCACGGGCCCGGAGCCTCCCCGCTCCGGGCCCTCCTTTTTTCTCCGCGCGGCGGGGCGGGGAGGGGCCCCGGCCCGCAACCTGCGCGCGACGCCGTGGGTACTCAGGCGTGAGCCGCCACCGTGGCGGCGCGCAACACCGTACA
>DATABT010000832.1:0-9203 GCA_036259455.1 Longimicrobium sp.
CCGCGTCGCGCCCCGGCGCCTCCGTGCGCGACGCGGGGGTGCTGGCGCACACGGGCGGGCCCTTCGACGCGCTTCCCCGGCTGCCGGACGTCCGCCGCATCTCCGCTCCCCTGCGGGCCGGGCGGCCGAACGTCCCCGGGATCGCGCTCTGGGTGTGGCCGCTGCGCACGCACTCCATCACCCGCTCCCCCGCCTACTGCGCGGAAGAGGTGGCGCCCAGCGCCTTTACCTTCAGCGCGCTGGGGAACGACGCGCCCCTCTTCTCTCCTGCGCGTCCGGGCGAGTCCGTGCCGGAGGAGGGGCCGGACCCGGGCCCCATCACCCGCCGCGAGCTCTGGCGCCGCCCCGGCGACTTCTACGGCGAGGGCAAGGCGTTCGTCATCTACACGGGAACGCGAAAGACGCCCGTGCCGGTGGAGAAGATTGTCGTGAGCGACCTGACGGAGTGGCGGTACCAGCCCCTGCCCGACACGGTCGCCGTCGATCCGGAGCTGGGGCGCATCGCCTTTCCCCCGCGCGGGGCGCCGGCGGGCGGTGTGTGGGTGAGCTGGTACCAGGGGTTCAGCGCCGACATGGGCGGGGGCGAGTACCCCGTCCGCCGCCCCGTCCTGCTCCCCGGGGAGGGCGCGGGGCCGCCGCCGCTCTACCGCGTGGGGCGCCATGGCCGCTTCCGCCGCCTGGGGGACGCCCTGGCGGCGTGGCGCAAGGACCGCCCGGCGCGCGCGGCCATCGAGATCACCGACAGCGGCGTGTACACCGACTCCGTCCGCGTTCGCCTGGACGAGGGGCAGGCGCTGCAGATCCGCGCGGCGGCCGGCGCCCGCCCCGTCATCCGCCTGCTGGACCTGAGCAACAACCGCTCGGACGCCCTGCGCGTCCGTGGCGCCAAGGGCTCCGCGCTGGTGCTGGATGGGCTGGTCGTCACCGGCCGCCCCGTGCACGCCACGGGGGAGCTGGCGTGCCTCGTCCTCCGGCACTGCACGCTGGTCCCCGGCTGGGGACTGCGCAGCGACTGCGAGCCGCAGCGCCCCGCGGAGCCTTCGCTGCAGGTGTTCAGCCCGGACGCGTGCGTCACCATCGAGCACAGCATCCTGGGCTCCATCCAGGTGGCGCTGGACGAGGTGTCGGGCGATCCCGTCCCCGTGCGCATCCGCGACAGCATCCTGGACGCCACGTCGCGCGAGCGCGAGGCCATCGGCGCGCCGGGGTGCCCCGTGGCGCACGTGACGCTCACCATCGAGCGGACCACCGTCCTCGGCCGGGTGCAGGTGCACGCCATCCAGCACGCGGAGGACAGCATCTTCACCGGGCCGGTGAAGGTGGCGCGGCGGCAGGTGGGGTGCATGCGCTTCTGCTACGCCCCGCCGGGCTCGCGAACGCCGCGGCGCTACGCCTGCCAGCCGGACGGCGTGGAGACGCAGGCCCGGGAATCCCCCCCAGACGGGGCGGAGGCACGGACCCGGGAATCCGCGCGAGGGCTTGACCCGGCCGGCCCCGTGCTCGCCGCCCTGGTGCGGCGCGAGCAGGTGCGCGTGCGCCCGCGCTTTGGCAGCGTGCGCTACGGCGGCCCGAGGTACGCGCGGCTCACGGAGGACTGCGCGCCGGAGATCGTGCGCGGCGCCAGCGACGCCTCGGAGATGGGCGCGTTCCACGACCTGTTCCAGCCCCAGCGCGCCGCCAACCTGGACGCCCGCCTTCAACAGTTCACGCCGGCCGGCCACGACGCCGGCATCGTCTACGCCAGCTAGGAGCCCGGCCATGCACGCCGACATCACGCGCGACACCTTCGACCCCGCCCGCGACTTTACGCGCGTCCTGATGCAGCAGGGGCGGGTGCCGCTGGACGCGGACCTCAACGAGCAGGCGTCCATCCACCTGCACTACCTGCGCGCCCTTGCCACGGACCTCATCGGGCCGCACGGGGGCCCGCGCGACGACCTGGGCTTCGCCATCACCTGGGACGAGGCCAACCGCAGCCTCACGGTGGGCCGCGGGCGCTACTACGTGAACGGCGTGCTCTGCGAGAACTCCTTGCAGCGGGACCTTCCGCTCTGGCGGGCCGTGCGCACCGAGCCGGGAAAGACGACGCAGGCGGAGAAGGAGCAGGAGGCGGAGCGGATCGCCCACTCGCCCTTCATGCTCTACCTGGAAGTGTGGGAGCGGCTGGTGACGGCGTACCACGACCCGCTGCTGCGCGAGGCGGCGCTGGGCGGCCCCGACACCGCGGCGCGGGCGCAGGTGGTGTGGCGCGTTCGCGCGGCGGGGCTGGCCGGCGAAAAGCTGCCGGGCGGCGAGGGGGAGTGGACGTGCGGCTCCGCGTGGCAGATCGTGAAGGGGCGGCTGGGGGTGGGCGCACAGCGCGGCGGGCTGGAGGCGCGCGCCGGCGCCGCAAAGACCGACACGGGGAATCCCTGCGTGCTCCCCCCCGACGCGCGCTTCCGGGGGATGGAAAACCAGCTCTACCGCGTGGAGGTGCACACCGGCGGGCAGGTGCTTCCGGGACTGGGCGGGGGGTACCAGGGCAAGCTGGAGAACGCCGTCGTGGGCTACCAGAATCTGGCCCCGGGCACGGGGACGGAGGCGCCCGGCGTGACCTTCAAGTGGTCGCGGGAGAACGGGTCCGTGGTCTTCGCCATCCGCTCGCTGCAGGGGAACGAGGTGGAGGTGGAGACGCTGGGGCTGGATCCGCGGCTGGACCTGGCGCCCGGCGACTGGGTGGAGATCACGGACGACGAGCGCGCCGCCGACGGGCGCGGCATTCTGGCGCAGGTGGCCGACGTGGACCGCGACGGCCTGCGCGTGATGCTGGAAGACGCCGACGGCGACTACCCCGAGTACGACGACCGGCACGCGAACCTGCACCCCCTGCTGCGCCGCTGGGACCAGTCCGACCCCGTGATCATGCGCGGCAGCGACGGCGGCGGCGCCACCAAGGGTACGCTGCAGGGCGGCGCCGTGCGGGCGGTGCCGGGATGGATCGAGCTGGAGGCGGGGATCATCGTGCGCTTTCAGGCCGGCAGGACGTACCGGGCCGGCGACTACTGGCTCGTCCCCGCGCGGGTGGCCACCGGCGACGTGGAGTGGCCGCGCGAACCGGACGGCGACCCGCTCCCCCTCCCCGCGCGCCGCGACGACCGCTGGTACGCGCCCCTGGCCGTGGTGCTGGACCGCACCCGCACCACCGACTGCCGCCGCAAGATCATCGCGCTCACCGAGCCCGCCTGAACGGACGGCTCACGCGGCGGACACGGCGGAAAGAAGAAAGGACGCGGATGATGTTTCATCCCCGTCCTCTCTCTTTTCCCCGAGAAAACTGATGAGCCATTCGGCGCTGCGCGCACCCTGTACCACGAAAGTCGCCCACGCCGCGGCTGTCATCTCGAAGGAGGCGCCCCGCGCGATCCTGAGCGGTGCAGGAAGCTCTGTGGCGCCGACTGAGAAATCTGCTTACCCGTGCTGGTGACCGTTTCCTCGCTCCGCGCTCGCGCAACGTTTCGCTCCAGTTTCCTCGAGTCCGCCGTGCACTCCAGGCGCGGCAATTCAACGCGGAGTACGCGGAGATAAGAAAGGAGTCCGCAGAGAAGGGCGTCTTCTCGTCCACGAACTCCGTTTTCCACTCCGCGCACTCTGCGTTGACCCGTTCCTTCGTTCTGCAAGGGATTGGAGCAATCGGTATAACTCGCTTCAACGAAATACTTTGGCGCCGGCCAAGGGATCTTGCCGGCGGAGCCGTGAGTCTGGCCACGTGCCTCCTGGCTGGCGGCATGATGCCGGAAAGAAGGTCCTCCGGTCGCGCCGCAAACGTTTGCCTTGCTTCAGGTTCCGCGCAGTCGCGCTGGGCGGACCCGGGGTGAGAAACGGGGCACCGGCACGGGTGAGTAGATTTCTCGGTCGGCGCCGCGGGCTCCTGCACCGGCAGCGATCACGCGGGCGCCTCCTTCGAGATGACAGTTCGGGCGCGGGCCACTTGCATGGCACGGGTGCGCGCTGCGCCGGATGACTCAGGAGATCATTGGCTCTGGTGAATCCTGCGAAATCACCTCCGCCCGCCGCCATTTGCGGACGGAGTTGACCAGCCAGACCTCCTCCGCGCGCGCCAGGTCGGCGGGACGCAGGACCCGCTCGCGGATTTCGCCGCGGCGCAGCAGGTCTGCGCGGACCACGCCGGGGAGCAGGCCGCACGCCAGCGGCGGCGTCCACAGCGCGCCGTCCAGCCGCACCACCAGGTTGGCGATGGTGGATTCCGTCAGTTCGCCGCGCTCGTTCACCAGCAGCACGTCGTCCGCGTCCGGACCGGCGGCGGCGCGGCGCTCGTACTCCGCGCGGTGCGTGGTCTTGTGGTACAGCAGCGGATCGTGGCTGTCCACCGGCTCCGCGGCGATGGCGACGCGCACGGGTTCGATGGATGAAAGGTGCGGCGTGGCGTCGATCTCCATCCGCCCCTCCCGGTCCACCCGCAGCCGCACGCGCATCGGCCCATCGAACCCGCGCGCGGCATCCTCCAGCCGCCGGACCGCATCGTCCGCATCGAACGCGTAGCCGAAGTACGCCGCGGAACCGGACAGGCGGGCGAGGTGTCCGTCCAGCAGGAACCAGCCGCCCTCCGGCTCCCACAGCAACGTCTCCAGCAGCTGAAAGCCGGCGGGCGCGCGGCGCACGAACGCGGCCTTGCTCCAGCACTCGCGGTACTCCGCGGCCGCGTCGCTGTCGTACGTGATGCCGCTGCCCACGCCCAGCTCCGCCGTCCCCGCCGCCGCGTCCAGCAGCAGCGTGCGGATCCCCACGCTGAACACCGCCTCCCCCGGCGACACGAAGCCGATGGCGCCGCAGTAGACGCCGCGCGGCGCGGACTCCAGGTCGCGGATGATCTCCATCGTCCGCACCTTGGGCGCCCCCGTCACCGACCCGCAGGGAAAGAGCGCGCGAAAAACGTCCGCCAGCCCCACGTCCGGCCGCAGCGCCGCGCGGATGGTGGACGTCATCTGGTGCACCGTCTCGTATCGTTCCACCTCGAACAGCCGCTCCACCCGCACGCTGCCGAACCGCGCCACCCGCCCCGCGTCGTTCCGCAGCAGGTCCACGATCATCAGGTTCTCGGCGCGGTCCTTGGGCGAATCCGCCAGCTCGGCCGCCAGCGCGCGGTCCTCTTCCGCCCACCGCCCGCGCGGCCGCGTCCCCTTCATCGGCCGCAGCTCCAGCGCCCCGCCCTCCGCGCGGAAGAAGAGCTCGGGCGACGCGGAGACGATCGTCCTCCCCTCCCCCAGCTCCAGCAGCGCGCAGAAGGCGGAGCGCTGTGCCAGGCACAGCCGCTCGTACAGCGCCAGGGGATCGCCGCGGAACGGCGCGCGCAGCCGCGCGGTGAGGTTGGTCTGATACGTGTCCCCCGCCGCGATCAGCGCGCGGATGCGTTCGACGTCCTGGAGATACCCGGCTTCCTCGACGTCGATGCTCCACGCGCCGGTTTCCGCGTCCGCGTCCGCGGATTCGTACGTGGGATGGACGTCGTCGCGGGCCGCGTAGACGGCGAACCAGGCCAGGGGAAGGCGCGGGTCGGGGGGATGGGTGACGAGCGCGGGATCGAACGCGGGCGCGGCCTCGTACGCCACGAAGCCGGCGGCGTGCAGCCCGGCCGCCGCCGCGCGCTGCACGTTATCCAGCACGGGGACCACGTCCGCCAGCCGCTCCGCGCGGAGAACGCGGCGCAGCCCGCGGAAGCGGAACGAGCGCCCGCCGCCGGGACCGCCGGGCGCGTCGAAGCGCACGGTGGCCGGTCCGGCCATCGTGTCCGTGGTCTCCGCGTGCTGCGCCGCCTGCGTCAATGCCGCCTCCGTTCCGGGACGGCAGCAAGATCAGCGCGGGGCGGGGGTTCCCGCAATCGCGCTACACGCCGGCGGGCTCTCCTTCCGCCTTCGTAGCGTCCACCGCCTCCACCGCGGGATCGTCCGCCGCGGGCGCGGGCGCCTGGCATCCGCCGCCGTTGCGCGCACGCACGGGCTCCGCGGCGCGGCAGAGGAACCACAACTCCGCGTCCGTGCGCTCCGCCCAGTTGCCGGGAAGCGGAAACAGGCGGCGCTTCTCCGAGCCGCAGTCGAAGCAAAGCCATCCGTTCGCCATCTGCCGGGGCAGGTGCGATCCGGAGGTGGCGCGAAATTCAGAAACCTGGCCGGGGATCACTTCCCACGCGGTCCAGGTGGTGCCGTCTGGTGATTCGAAGGTGCGTACCGCCATCTAAGTGCGTCCTCCTCAAGAGGTTAAGCGACGCGTGGCCTTGCAAGGACCGGACCATTGCGTGTCAGCGGACGCCCATCTCCGCAAACTGCTCCAGCAAAACGAAACAACAGGTTTTATGTAGCAGATTCAGGACACACGAACCCTCTGCGCAAGCACGGCGCTTGCGTCGGACCCCGCCCCAATCCGTTTCCGGCGCGGGGGGCGCCGGAGGGTGTGCAGGAACCTTCATCCGCAGGGGGAACGATGGCGAGCGAACCGATGGACCGCGTAGTCCCGCTGAACCAGCTGGCGGGCTACCGGGTGGCGGACGGGGAGCCGGACATCCGGGGGTGGGATGTGGTAACCGGCGACGGGAGCCGGCTGGGAACGGTGGATGACCTTCTGGTGGACACGCGGGCCAACAAGGTGCGCTACGTGGACGTGGACATGGACGGCGACAACCGCCACGTGACCGTGCCCATCGGCTACGCGCGCCTGGAGGAGAACCGGCACCAGGTGCTGGTGGACCGGCTGGGCACCGAGCAGCTGCGCGCGCTGCCGGACTACCAGCACGGCGCCCTCACCCGCGACTACGAGGAACAGGTGAGCCGCGCCTGCAACCTGAACGCCTCGTCCGCCACGCCCGACTTCTACGAGAACGAGGCGTTCCGCGGCGGGAACGAGATGCGCCTCACCCTGAACGAGGAGCAGCTGGCCGTCGGCAAGCGCCAGGTGGAGGCCGGCGAGGTGGGCGTGCACAGGACGGTGGAGACGCAGCACGTGCACGAGAGCGTGCCGGTGCGCCACGAAGAGGCGGTCGTCGAGCGCCGCCCCGTAACCGACCCCATGACCGCCGGCGCCGGACGGATCACGGAGACCGACGACGAGATCCGCATTCCGCTGCACGCCGAAGAGGTGGTGGTGGAAAAGCGCGTGGTCCCCGCCGAGGAGCTGGTCGTGCGCAAGCGCGAGGTGGTGGAGAACGAGGGCGTCGACACCACCCTGCGCCGCGAGACGGCCGAGGTGGACCGCGAGACCACCCGCACCGACACGCACCTGCGCGGCGACCGCCTGGACGACGACCGCCCGGACCGCCGCTGATGCGGCAGCCCGGTGCGCCGGACGGCGCTTTCCTCCTCCGCTCGCGGTGAATCTCGCGCGAGGGAGAGAGGCGGGGCCGCACTCCGGATGCTCACAAACATTTGCAGGAACGGTACTTGCGTGAGCGGGTGCCTTGTTGGACGGCGGCACGGAAATCCGAAAACCTGGAGGCAGCATGCTCGAGAAATTTGGCGGCAAACACCGTGAGGACCGCGACGACCGCGTGCGCGAGCGCGACCTGCTGAACACGGACCGCCAGCGGCTGGTGCGGGAGCGCATGGAAGCCGACGGCATTGGCGAGGAAGAGGCGCTGCGCCTGGTGCTGAACGAAGAGCAGCTCGCCGTCGGCAAGCGCGAGGTTGGCGCGGGCGAGGTGGGCGTGCGCAAGCACGTGGAGACGCAGCACGTGCACGAGAACGTGCAGCTGCGCCACGACGAGGTGGACGTGGAGCGCCGCCCCGTGACGGACGGCTACACGGCCGCCGGCAACGCCACCATCGGCGAGGGCGAGGACATCCGCATCCCGCTGCACGCGGAAGAAGCGGTGGTGGAAAAGCGCGTGGTGCCCGCCGAGGAGCTGGTGGTGCGCAAGCGCGAGGTGGTGGAGAACCAGCCGGTGGACGCCGAGCTGCGCCGCGAGCGCGCCGAGGTTGACCGCGAGGTGCGCACCGACACCCACCTGCGCGACGGCCGCCTGGACGAGGACCGCCCGGGCCGCGTCTGACGGACCGCGCGCGGCGGGTGACCGCCGCCCGAAGGAGAGAACGGGCACTCCGCGATTCCGCGGGGTGCCCGTTCCCGTTTTTCCACGACCCGGTCCGAGGACGGCTGAAGCCCGGCTCGAACTGCCACGAGCCCCGTCTTTGCTCGTTCTCGCAAAACGGGGCTTCAACTTCGACTGCGCGGGTGGCCGCGGCCATGGACGCGCGCCTGCGAACGAACAACCCCGCCCCCGGATTCGGGTGACGGCGCGAGCCGCGGGGAACGAGCGGCGAAGACCGCGGGGGAGGGGGCCCGTCCGTCTCCGCTACGCCTCCACCTCCACGGGATGCGGCATGGGGCGGGGGCGGGTCATGGCCTCGGGCGACAGGATCTCTGCCAGCGCCTCGGGCGAGAGCCACGTCTTTCCCCGCAGCAGCTCGTACACGCCGCGCCCGGTCGCCAGCGCCTCGGCCGCCAGCTCCGTGCTGCGCTCGTAGCCGATGTACGGCACCAGCGCCGTCACCAGGCCGATGGAGGTCTCCACCATCATCCGCATGCGGTCCGCGTTGGCGGTGATCCCCAGCACGCACCGCTCGCGCAGCACCACCGCGCCGCGGGTGAGCATCCCCAGCGACTGGAAGAGGTTGAACCCGATCACAGGTTCGAAGACGTTCAGCTGCAGCTGCCCCGCCTCCGCCGCCATGGTAATGGTCAGGTCGTTCCCCACCACCTGAAAGCAGACCATGTTCACCACCTCCGGGATCACCGGGTTCACCTTTCCCGGCATGATGCTGGAGCCCGGCTGCATGGGCGGCAGGTTGATCTCGTTGAGCCCCGCGCGCGGGCCGGACGAAAGGAGCCGCAGGTCGTTGCAGATCTTGCTCAGCTTCACCGCCACGCGCTTCAGGATGCCGCTTAGCTGCACAAACGCGCCCGTGTCGGCCGTGGCCTCGATCAGGTCCGGCGCGGTGATCAGCTCCAGCCCCGTCACCTGCCGCAGCTTGTCGCACACCAGCGCCGCGTAGCGCGGGTCCGTGTTGATTCCCGTGCCGATGGCCGTGGCGCCCATGTTGGTCTCGCGGATGAGCGCCGCGGCCTCGCGCAGCCGGTCCATGTCCTCGCCGATGGTGACGCCGAACGCGTTGAACTCCTGCCCCAGCGTCATGGGCACCGCGTCCTGCAGCTGCGTG
>DATABT010000833.1:0-7932 GCA_036259455.1 Longimicrobium sp.
CGGCCAGCAGCAACGGCAGGCAGGCTGCCAGAACCAGCAGGGGGCGCGGGTGGGGCATGGGGCACGTCCTTGCGTCAGAGATGCACACCAGCACGAAACCGCTGATACCCCGAGGGTAGCAGCGACGCGTGGTCATAGCAATGGACAAGCCACGAGCGAATCTGGCGCACCGGTCCCGCCCGCATCCGCCCGCAACATCCGGAGCGACACGGAAGCCGTGGTCATCGAGCGGTCAGGGTGAATCGCGCCAGCCGCGGAAAGAATGAATTCGCCCTGGAATTGCAAAGTCCGTCTTCGCGGTGACTTCGGGGACTCCCGGCCGCGAGTGCCCGGCGCGCGATCTGGATTCCTCGAGAGTGCGCCAAGGGGCGCTGGGCCGGCGCCGTTCGATGTGGCGCGCCCCTGAAAGGAGCCCTGGGCGAGCCCGGAGCGAGAAGACGGGTCACCAGCACGGGTGAGTAGATTTCTCGGTCGGCGCGATGGGTTCCTGCACCGGCGGCCATCACGCGGGCGCCTTCTTCGAACTGACAGCCGCGGTGTGACCTACTTTCATGGTACGGGGTGCGCGCAACGCCGGGATGCCTCACGGGATGACGCGAGGCGGAGGCGCGGCGGAGGGTAGCGATCCATTCGACGTGACATGCTGCGCAACCTGGCGCATTGCCGGCCCGTACGCACTTTCGCCGCACGGCGCGCCGCTTCCGGGGCCGCGAACGTGCCCCTTGCACCTGACGCGGCGTGAGGTTTTAGCGTGGTGCCGTGGGCCGGCGCGCTACCCTTCGTTACGCGGCGTGATTAGCTTTGCCCATCCATCCCCCCAGACGCGAGGTCACCGCATGACCGACACCCTGCACACAGCCCCCGACACACAAACCCCCGCGCCGGAGCCGCACGCGGGCTCGTTCCCCAGGCGCGTGGTGGACACCTTCTTCTCCCCGATCGCGCTCTTTCGCCGCTTTGGCGCGCGGCCGCCGTGGGTGGACGTGATGGTCCTTTCCGTCGTCATCGGCCTGGCGGTGTTCGCGCTGGTGCCGCGGGACGTGTGGGTGGCGACGATGGAAGACGCCATGCGCCAGCGGGGACAGGAGATGCCGGCGGGCGCGAGCGCCGAGACCATGGCGGGAATGCAGCGCATCTTCGGGATGATCGGCGGCGCCATCATGCCGTGGATCTTCCTGGCCATCCAGGCCGGGCTGATGACGCTCGTCTTCAGCGTGGTGATGGGCGGCCGGGCCACGTTCCGCCAGTACGTGGGCGTGGTGGCGCACGCCAGCCTGGTGGGCGCGGTGGGGCAGCTGGCCACGCTCCCCATCATCATCCAGAAGGGGGTGATGACGCAGGGAATCACCCTGGGCGCGCTGGCGGGCGGAATGGACCCCGAGTCGTTCGTCTACCAGTTCCTGAACGCGTGGAACGTGTTCCTGATCTGGCAGATCGTGCTGCTGGGGCTGGGCGCGGCGGCGCTCAACCGCAGGATGAGCAGCGGCGCCGCCGTGGGCGTGCTGCTGGGCATCTACGCGGTCATCGCGGCCATCATCGCCGCGGTCATCTGAAACCAATTCCGGGGCGGCTCGTAGTGCGGCCCGTGGCCTCACGGGGCCGCCCCTCTCGCAGGACCCGAATCCGACAAACCCGACGAGCGATGTCGAATCAACGCCTTGCCCGCGCCGCGGGCCTTTCGCTGCTGGCCCTGCTGGCGGCCGCGCCCCTGGCGGCGCAGCAGACCACCCCGCCGCCCGGGCCCGTCCTCACGCTGCAGCAGGCCGTAGGCACCGCGCGCGAGAACAACCCCGACATGCAGGCGCAGCGCAACGACGCCGTCGCCAGCCGCGCGGCGGTGCGCAACGCCCGCGCGGACTTTCTGCCGTCCGCCAGCGCCAGCGCGGGGTTCGGCTACACCGCGTCGGGCGTGCAGCGCTTCGGCAGCGAGGTGTTCGGCGAGCGGCCGGAATACTACAGCAGCAACTGGAGCCTGGGGCTGAGCTACGACCTGAGCGGCGCCAAGCTCATGCAGCCGCGCATTGCGCGCGCGCAGCAGGCGGCCACGGAAAGCCGCATCGTGGGCTACGAGGCCAACCTGGTGATGCAGGTGGAGCAGCAGTACCTCACCGCCCTGCAGGCCAGCGAGCTGGCCGCGCAGGCGCAGCGCGAGCTGGACCGCACCCGCGAGCACGAGCGGCTGGCGAACGCCAAGCTGGAGGTGGGCTCCGGCACGCCGCTGGACGTCCGCCGCGCCCAGGTGGAGCGCGGCCGCGCCGAGGTCTCCCTCGTCCAGCAGCAGAACACGTACGAAACGGAGCTCCTTCGCCTGGCGCAGCTGATGGGCGTGGACCTTCCCGAGGGGACGCGGCTGGAGAGCGCCTTCGAGCTCTTTGAGCCGCGCTGGAGCGGCGACGAGCTGGTGCGGATGGCGCTGGAGGCCAACCCCAACCTGCTGGCCGCCCGCGCCAGCACCGGCGCCGCGCAGACGCAGGTGCGCGCCGCCCGCTCGGCCTATCTGCCCACCCTCAGCTTTCAGGTGGGCATCAACGGCTCCGTGTACAGCGCGGGGAACATCGATCCCCTCGTGCAGCAGCAGCTGAGCGGAATGCGGGGCGCCTTCGCCAGCTGCACGGAGAACAACGCCATCCGCGCGGCCGTGGGGCTTTCCACGACCAGCTGCGCGCAGTTCGACGTCAACGATCCCGTGGTGCAGGCCGCCGTGCGCCGCCAGGTGGAAGCGGGGAACCCCAGCTTTCCCTTTGGCTACGAGCGGCAGCCGCTGCAGGCGTCCATGAGCATCTCTCTCCCCCTGTTCGACGGGCTGGGGCGCGAGCGGCGCATCGAGGAGGCGCGCGTGGCCGAGAGCGACGCCCGCCTGGCC
This sequence comes from Longimicrobium sp., assembly GCA_036259455.1. GTDB lineage: Bacteria > Gemmatimonadota > Gemmatimonadetes > Longimicrobiales > Longimicrobiaceae > Longimicrobium. The sequence goes on from DATABT010000833.1 coordinate 2,864, forward strand.
GTGCGCGCCGAGGAGCAGCGGCTGAGCCGCGACGTGCGGACGGGGCTGCTGAACGCGCAGACCGCGTATCGCACGGCGCAGCTGCAGCGCCAGGTGGCCGAGAACGCCGCCGAGGAGCTGCGGATGGCGCGCGAGCGCTTTCGCCTGGGCGCGGCCACCAGCATCGAGGTGACCGACGCGCAGACGCGCCTGGCCGAGGCCGAGCGCGCCGTGATCGACGCCGTGTACACGTACCACAAGTCGCTGGCCGCGCTGGAGGCGCTGGTCGGCCGCTCGCTTCGCTGAAGATCCGTGCGGGCCCCCACCCGAGAAGAGGAATAGAACGATGTCGACGAAGAAGAAGGTGCTGATCATCGCGGGCGTGGTGATCGCCGTCAGCGCGCTGGGCGCGCTGTCCCTGCGCGGCGGCGGAAACCGCGGCGTGCAGGTGAGCACCGAGACGGTGGGCCGCCGCACGCTGGTGGAGGTGGTGACGGCCAGCGGCAAGATCGAGCCCAAGCGCAAGGTTGACATCAGCGCCGACATCACCGGCCGGGTGGTGCAGCTGGCCGTGGAAGAGGGGCAGTGGGTGGAGACCGGCGCGCTGCTGCTGCGCATCGACCCCACGCAGTACGTGGCCGCCGTGCGCCGCGCCGAGGCCAGCGTCAGCCAGGCCCGCGCCCGCGAGGCGCAGGCGCGCGCGCAGCTCGCCAAGGCGCAGGCCGACGCGCGCCGCGCCGAGCAGCTGATGCAGACCAACGAGCTGGTCAGCGCCGCGGACGTGGAGAACGCCCGCACCCAGGCGCAGGTGGCCGAGCAGGAGCTGCAGGCCGCCCGCTTCGCCGTCACCCAGGCGCAGGCGGCGCTCAGCGAGGCCCGCGACCAGCTTTCGAAGACGACCATCGTCGCGCCCATGACCGGCCGGGTGACGCGCCTCAACATCGAGCAGGGCGAGACGGCGGTGGTGGGGACGATGAACAACCCCGGCAGCCTGCTGCTCACCATCGCCGACCTGTCGGTGATGGAGGCCAAGGTGGAGGTGGACGAGACGGACGTCCCCGGCATCACCGTGGGCGACAGCGCGGCGGTCAAGGTGGACGCGTTCCCCGGCCAGATCTTTCCCGGCCGCGTAACGCGCATCGGCAACAGCTCCATCCAGCTGGCCGCGGCGGGCGGCCAGGGGGGCGACAACCAGTCGGTGGACTACGAGGTGGTCATCACCCTGGACAATCCCCCGGCCGAGCTGCGTCCGGACCTGAGCGCCACCGCGGAGATCGTCACCGAGACGCGCGCCAACGCCCTGAGCGTGCCCATCCTCGCGCTCACCGTGCGCGACCCGGAGGGGAAGAAGTTCCGCGTGGAGGAGGGGAACAAGGACGCCCCCGCGCAGGCGAACCGCCGGGGCGACGAGCAGGAGGTCGAGGGCGTGTTCGTGGTCCGTGACGGAAAGGCGGACTGGGTGCCGGTCCAGATCGGCATCGCCGGCGACCGCTACTTCGAGGTGGTGAGCGGCCTGCGCGGCGGCGAGACGGTGGTCAGCGGCAGCTACGCCACGGTCCGCGAGCTGGAGGACGACGACGCGGTTCAGGTGCCCGTGGAGAACGCAAAGGGCAAGGACGGCGACAAGGGGAAGGCCGCCGCGGAACGGAGGAAGGGATGAGCGCGCCGCTGATCCACACCCGCGGGCTGGAGAAGCACTACGACCTGGGCGCGGAGACGGTGCGCGCCCTGCGCGGGGTGGACCTGGAGATCCACCGCAACGAGTACGTGGCCATCATGGGCCCGTCCGGCAGCGGCAAGTCCACCTTCATGAACCTCATCGGCTGCCTGGACAGCCCCACGGCCGGCGAGTACGTGCTGAACGGCCACCCGGTGGCCGGGATGGACGAGGACGAGCTGGCGCGGGTGCGCAACCAGGAGATCGGCTTCGTCTTCCAGACCTTCAACCTCCTCCCGCGCAGCACCGCGCTGGAGAACGTGGAGCTGCCGCTGGTCTACGGCGGCTCCAGCAAGAGGGAGCGCCGCGAGCGCGCAACGGAGGCGCTCCATCACGTGGGCCTGGGGGACCGGATGGACCACCGCCCCAACCAGCTTTCCGGCGGCCAGCGGCAGCGCGTGGCCATCGCCCGGGCGCTGGTGACCCGGCCCAGCATCATCCTGGCGGACGAGCCCACGGGCAACCTGGACTCGCAGACCAGCGAGGAGATCATGGGCCTGTTCGCGCGGCTGCACGAGGAGGGGCAGACCATCATCATGGTGACGCACGAGCCCGACATCGCCGCGCACGCGGAGCGGGTGGTGACGCTGCGGGACGGCATGATCGCCAGCGACCGGCGCCAGCAGCCCACGGCGCCGGGGACGGAGTGGGGGCACCACGCCCCCGCCGTCCCCGCGGAGGCGTAGCGCCATGGGCATCCGCGAGGCGGTGCGGATCGCGCTGTCCAACATCCGCGCCAACAAGCTGCGCGCCTTCTTCACCGTGCTGGGGACCGTCGTCGGCGTGACCTTCCTCATCGCCGTCATCACCCTGCTCAAGGGGATGGACGCGTACATGGAGGAGGAGTTCGCCGGCCGCATCTTCGGGCAGAACACGGTGCTGGTGCGCCGCATTCCCGAGCTGCAGGGCCCGTCCACGGAGGACGACTGGCGGGCCTGGCAGCGGCGCCCGCCCTTTCGCCAGCAGGAGGCGGAGTGGCTGGCGGCCAACATGCGCACGCCGGGAAAGCTCTCGTACAGCTTTGACCAGGACGCCCGCGTGGGCGACGGCAGGGGGCGCGAGGTGCAGGGGGTGAACGTCATCGGCGCGTCGGAGAACTTCTTCGCCATCCGCGAGCTGGACTTTGCCGCGGGGCGCCCGTTCAGCCGCAACGAGGCGCAGCGCGGCGTGCCCGTCATCGTCCTGGGGCAGGACGTGGCCACGGAGCTGTTCGCGGGGCGCCCGGTGATCGGGCAGACGGTGCGCGTGGGCGGCTTTCCGTACCGCGTGATCGGCCTGCTGGAAAAGCAGGGGACGCTCTTCGGGATGTCGATGGATCGCATGGCCATCGCCCCCGTGAAGTCGCCGGTGAACGGCGGCATCTTCGCCGCGGCGGGAACGGTGGAGGACATCTCGTACAAGGTGGACCGGCCGGAGCTGCTGCCGCAGGCGGAGTCGGAGATGATCGGGCTCCTCCGGACGCTGCGCCGCCTGCGCCCCAGCGAGGAGAACAACTTCTCGGTGGAGACGGCGGAGGGGTCCATGGGCTTCTGGAAGACGATCTCCTCCTTCATGCTCACCGTGCTACCGATGCTGGTTTCCGTTTCCCTGCTGGTGGGCGCCGTGGTGATCATGAACATCATGCTCGTCTCCGTGACCGAGCGCACGCGGGAGATCGGCATCCGCAAGAGCCTGGGCGCGCGGCGGCGCGACATCCTGCTGCAGTTCCTGATCGAGAGCAGCACCTTGAGCGGCGTGGGCGCACTCGCCGGGATCGGGCTGGGGATCGGGCTGGCGTCGCTGGTGTCGGCGATGTCGCCGCTGCCGGCGCGGGTGTCGGGCGGCGCCATCGGGCTGGCGCTGGCGCTGGGGATCGGCGTGGGACTGGCGGCGGGCGTGTACCCCGCGTGGCGCGCCAGCCGGCTGGACCCCATCGTGGCCCTGCGGGCGGAATAGGAGGCGGACCATGAACTTCGCGAGCGCAAAGGGCGGCGTGCTGATCGCCCTGGAGCAGCTGCGCAGCAACAAGGTGCGCGCCTCGCTCACAATCCTGGGCATCGTGATCGGCGTGGCGACGGTGATGACCATGGCGGCCGCCATCTCCGGCTTTCGCGGCAGCGTGATGGAGAGCATGGACGCCATGGGTCCGCGCAACTTCATCGTGGACCGCTTCGACCAGACGGCGGTGCGGCTGGTGGACGACGGCCCGCCGCCCTGGGAGGGCAAGCCGTCCATCACCTTTGCCGAGGCGGAGATGCTGCGGCAGCTCCCCTCCATCCGCAGCGTCGCCACGTCGGCGGGAACGGGGGGAACGGTGAAGTACCGCTCGCGCTCGGTGCCCAACGTGCAGCTGCAGGGGTACAGCGCGCAGTGGGTGGACTACACCCTGGGCGACTTCGTGGAGGGGCGCAACTTCTTTCCCATGGACGAGGCGCGCAGCAGCAGCGTGGCGGTGCTGAGCGACAAGCTGGCGGCGGCGCTCTTTCCCGGCGGCAGCGCGGTGGGCAAGGAGGTGCGGCTGCGGGGCCAGCCGTTCCGCGTGGTGGGCGTGTTCAGGCAGAAGGAGAACATCTTCTCCGGCGTAAACGCCAACTGGGCCATCATCCCCACCACGGCCGCCATCAAGCGGCTGGGCGCGGACCCGGAGTGGATGAGCCTGCTGGTGGTGCCGGCCACCGGCTACACGCAGCAGCAGGCCATGGACGACGTGACGGCGCGGCTGCGCGTTGCCCGCGGCCTGCGCCCGGGCGAGGAAAACAACTTCGCGCTCATGCGGCAGGAGGCGTTCGCCGACCTGGTGAACGGCATCATCCAGGTGTTCGCCATCGTGATGCTGGTGCTGGCGGGGATCGGCCTGATCGTGGGCGGCGTGGGCGTGGTGGGGATCATGATGATCTCCGTGACCGAGCGCACACGGGAGATCGGCGTGCGCAAGGCGCTGGGCGCCACGCCGCGCGAGATCCTGTGGCAGTTCCTGGTGGAGTCGATGACGGTGACGCTCATCGGCGGCGTCATCGGCCTGCTGATCGCCATGGCCGTGGCGGCGCTGATCGCTGCCGTGAGCCCCATCCCGGCGGCCATCCCGCTGTGGGCCATCGGGGCCTCGCTGCTGGCCGCGGCAATCTCGGGAATGGGCTTCGGGCTGTACCCGGCGTTCAAGGCCGCGCGGCTGGATCCGGTGGAGGCGCTGCGGTACGAGTAGAGGAGGGGGGGAACTGCAGGGAATAGGGAACAGGGAATAGGGAATAGCCGGCAAGGGATTCTCTATCGACGGGCCCCCGGCGGCTCGCGCGTTTGCGCGGGAGGCCGGGGGTTCGGCATTTTGGGCCCGGCACCCTTCCGGAGCGCGATCACAAGGGGTTCGCCACCGCGCACGATCTCGCCGCACCCAACC
>DATABT010000834.1:0-5631 GCA_036259455.1 Longimicrobium sp.
CCGCGCCCGGGCGGCGGGCCGTTGCCGCGCGAGCGCTCCCTCGCCGCCTCGCCGGGCAGGCGGCGCAGGGCGTCGGGGGGGCCGCGCAGGGCGCTGGTCACGCGGGCCAGCGCACGCTCGGAGCTCATCCCCCGGTTCACCAGCTCCGTGAGCACCGCGATGGCCTGGGCGCGCGTTTCGGTGGGCGCGGCGGTGGCCAGGCGGCCCAGCACGGCGGGATCCACGCCGGCCTCGATGGCGTCGGCACCCACGGCAAGGTCCGCCTGCGTGACCGGCGCGGTGCGCGGCGCGCCCGCCATGGCCGCGGACGCGCGCCGCAGCGCCGTCAGCCGGCGCTCCACCGCCGTGGCGATGCGGTCCGCGGGCACGCCCTTGGCGCGGCCCTCGGCCACCTTGCTGTCCAGCAGCGCCACGGGAATGCCCGCCGCCTCCGCCTGGCGGCGGGCGGCGTTGATCCGCTGCTGCGGGTCCTGCGCGTGCGCCGCGGCGGGGAGCGCCGCCAGCGCCAGCCACAGAGCCACGAATAGTCGCACGATCCTCATGTATCTCGTTGGCTCGCCTGCATTCACCACGTTCGGGCGTATGACGCGGGGTGCCCCGGAAACGTCACTCACGGCACCACCAGCACGGCCGACTTTCCCCCGAACCCGTCATCCACCGCGGGAACCCCCTCCGGCACCATCGCCCTCCCGTCCGCCAGCCGGTAGGCGTAGTGGTACGCGCCGGGCTGCACCCGCACCCGCGCCACCCACTCGCGCCCCTCCCGCGACATGGCGACGGGCCGCCACTCGCTGAAGTCGCCCATCACCATGGGCGCCCGCGGGTGGTCCGCCAGCGGAAGGCGGAAGACGGCCCACCCGTCCGCCAGGTCCGGCAGCCGGACGGACGGACTGGCCCGCCGCGGCTCGCGCCCGAGGGTCCGCCGGAGCGAGAGGCCCCAGGTGCGGCGCGGCGCGTTCCAGTACAACGGATCGAACGGCTCCTGCCGCACGGTGGCCTGCACGTCCGTCCGCGGAAGCACGCGCAGCCGCACGCCGGCGCCGTACGCGGCGGCGGGCTCGGGGCGATCCTCGTCGAGCCACGTGCCCGCGTACGCCCACGCGGAGCCCCACGGCCGCCGCACCTCCGCGCTGCCGCCGGCGTACGGCCAGTCGCCGCCCTCGCCGCGCAGCCAGCGCGCGTCGCCGCCCACCGTCACCCCCCGGGCGACGGTAAAGGCCAGCCGCGCGGCGCTCTCGTGAAAGCCGCGGGTGTGGCTGGAGTCTCCCAGCACGTCGGACGCGCCGGAGAAGCCGGAGCTCAGCTCCGCGGAGACGATGCCACGGCGATATGCCACCGTCGGCAGCAGCTCGACGGTGGCGCCGGAGCCGCCGGGGTTGGGGCCGGCGCTGCCATACACGTAGCCGTTGCCGGACGCGGAAAGGCCCAGCAGCATGGCGCCGCGCCGCAGGCCGATCCATCCGCCCGCGCCGCCCGCGCCCCAGCCGGGCCCCTCGCCGTCGATGGGCGCGCCGCCGCTGGCGTACGCCCACCCGGACTCTCCCTCCTCGTACGCCACGCTCAGCGCGGCGCTGGTCGTGCTGACCCGCGCGGCCACGGGGTCGTGCACGGCGCGGCCGGCGCTGGCCTCTACCGTCCACTGCGCCGCGGCGGCGGCCGGCGCCATCAGCAGGGCGCCAGCCGTGAGAATTCTGTGGATGTGGGTCACGCGGAGGCGCCGAGCGGGGGCAGCGAGATGCGGCTGTTGGTGCCGCCGAAGCTGTCGTCCACCTGCTGCGGCGCGTTGGGGTCCGGCATCCACCGCTCGCCGTCGACCACGAAGACGTAGTCGTGCACGCCGGGCCTGAGCGGGACCAGGGCGGTCCATACGCCCGGCTCCTTCTGCTCCAGCTGCAGCGTGGGCTGCCAGCCGGTAAAGGTGCCGGCGAGGGCGACCTGCCGGGCCCGCGGCGTTTCCAGCCGGAACTGCACGTAGACGACGGGCGACGCCGGGAGCGGCGCGACGGCCACGGGCGCGGCCTGCTCGCGGTCCAGCGCGGGGACGACGGCGGCGGCCAGCCCGGCGAAGGCGGCGGCGCCCACCAGGCCGTAGGCGGGGCGAAAGGTCAGGCGCACGGGGCGCGGGTTCCACAGCCACCCCGCCGCCCTGCGCCACGCGGGGACCGCGGGTGCCTGCGCGGGGAGCGCGGCCATCACGCGCGCGGCCAGGTCGGGCGCGGGCATGGCGCGCAGGTGCGCGGCGGCTGCGTCCAGGGTGCGGGCCAGGTCGTCCGCGGCGGCGCGCTCCCCGGGGGAGAGCGGGGGGCCGGGGCCGCCGTCCAGGTGCTGGTGAATGCGGTCGTTCATCATCGAGGTCCTTCCCTGCAAACTGCGACGCGAATACGCCGCAGAGTCCTGACGAGCGAGGGGCGCGCCGCGTCACAGGCAGGTGCGCGAAGCGCGGACGGATCTGTACCGCGGAAGGGCGGGAGAGTTCGGCACCGGGCACCCCCCTTGCAAACCGCGCCGCCGCGCGCAATCGTCCGCGCCCTGTCTTCTCCCAACATGCCGACCGGATGTCCGCGACGAAAGCCCTGGAGAGTGCCGTTGACGCGCTGGCGGAGCGCCTGGGCGCCGAGCGCCTGGAGCGCGACGCGCCGCTGGCCCCGCACACCACCTTCAAGATCGGCGGACCGGCGGACCTGATGTACCACGCCCACACGCAGGAGGAGCTGGCGAACGCCGTCATGGCCGCGCGTGAGCTGGAGATCCCGTTCTTCCTCCTGGGCCTGGGCGCCAACATCCTGGTGGGCGACGGCGGGTTTCGCGGGCTGGTGATCAAGAACGACGTCGAGACCATCGAGTGGCTGGACGAGACGCGCGTCAGGGCGGGATCGGGGGTCAAGATCTACCACGACCTGATCCAGTTGACGGTGGCGCGGGGGCTGGGCGGGCTGCAGCACTACGTGGGCATTCCCAGCACGGTCGGCGGCGCGGTGTGGCAGAACCTGCACTTCCTGAGTCCGCCGCCGGAGCGCGAGCGGACGATGTTCATCGAGGAGGTGGTGCAGGGCGCGACCATCCTGTCGCAAGAGGGGGAGATCCGCGAGGTGGACAACGCGTACTTCAACTTCGGGTACGACTACAGCGTGCTGCACGAGCGGCGCGACGTGGTGCTGGACGTGACGTTCGCGCTGGAGCCCACGCCGCGCCAGGCGATGCGCGACACCATCCGCGAGAACCTGCAGTGGCGCGACGAACGCCATCCGGACCTGTGGCTGTATCCCAGCGCGGGCTCGATCTTTCAGAAGATCGAGGGCGTGGGCGCCGGCCGCCTGATCGACCAGTGCGGGCTGAAGGGCCACGTGCTGGGCAGCGCGCAGATCTTCCACAAGCACGCCAACATCATCGTCAACCTCGGCGGCGCCACGTCGAAGGACGTCCGCGCGTTGATCGACCTGGCGCAGACGACGGTCAAGCGCGAGCTGGGCTACGAGCTGAGGACGGAGATCGGGATGGTCGGGGAATTCTAGGACCCGTTCGCACGTGGTCGTCGGGCCACCCCCGGGGCTGAAGCCCGGGGCTATGAATGCCATAAGCCCCGCCCTGGGCTCGCGGAGCTCGCCCGGCGGGGCTTCAACCCCATGGGCGCTTCGCGCAAACGGCGGGGCGCGGCGCGTGCGAGCAGGCGACGCCCCGTTTTGCGAGGAACGAGCAAAGAGGGGGCGTATGGCAGTTCCAGCCGCGGGTTTCAACCCGTGGTCGCGGGGCTGGAAGCCCGCGGAAAAGACAGCGCCGCCGTGGACGCGAAGTCCGCGGCGGCGCTGGTCGTTGGGGAGCGCGGCGCTTCAGCCGACCTTTGCCACGTTGGCCGCGGCCGGACCCTTGGCGCCGTCCACCTGGTCGAACTCCACCTCGTCACCCTCCACCAGGGTGCGAAAACCCGTGCCCTGGATGGCCGAATAGTGCACGAAGCAGTCGCCACCCCCGTCCTTGGGCGTGATGAACCCGAACCCCTTCGCGTCGTTGAACCACTTGACCGTACCTACGTTGCGCATGGCAGTGCTCCCCAAAACTGGTTGTTCTCCGGGCAAGGCGTCGCGCCCGGCAAGGCTGCGTGGGATAATGCGCCCCCCACGCGGGGCATTCAGTTCGCCCAGACGCGGACGAACCGGTGCTGCGCGACCGGAGAATGGCCTGTCGGGTTCAGGAGGAGCCGGGGAGTACGGGAGAGAACCACCGGAGTGCCTGAGGAACGTGCCGCGGTCGGAGCTCGGAAGCAGGAGAGTATCCGAATTGGGAAATAACGTAATCATACACGCGGAATCCGTCAAGAATTCTGTTAATGCTGAAAATCCCGCGATCCGTCTACGTCTTTGCCGAACCCGGTCAGGCACCGCCTTGCGCCTGCCGCCACGGGACGGCGCCGCGTGCACATCTACCCGCGCCGGTTACGCCTTCGCGTCGGCGGCAGGCACACCTCAGCGGTAGCGTTCGGCCAGGCGGGCGGGGTCGGCGCCCAGGGCGTACGCGGCGCGCAGGCGCCACATCAGCACGATCGTGCGCCACACGCCGCGCTCTTCCCAGCGGCGGCTGGAGGTCGTCACCCGCTCGCGCAGGCAGAGCGGCGGACCCATCCGCCGCAGCGTCCTGGACAGCGCGACGTCCTCCATCAGCGGGATCCGCGGAAAGCCGCCCGCGCGCACGAACCAGTCGCGCCGCACGAAGATGGCCTGGTCGCCCGTGGCGATGCCGGTGGCGCGCGACCGCAGGTTCATCATCCGCTCCACCATCCGCAGCGACGGCTGCCTTCCGCTCAGCCGCACGTCGAAGCGCCCCCAGCCTCGTCCGCTGCGCGTCAATCCATCCACCACCAGCCGGTCCGCGTCCGGCGGCAGCTGCGTGTCCGCGTGGAGAAAGAGGAGGACGTCGCCGGTGGCGGCCCCGGCGCCGGCGTTCTGCTGGCGCGCGCGGCCGGGCGCGGACGCGATCACCTCGTCGGCCAGTGAACGGGCGATGGGCACCGTCCCGTCCGCGCTACCGCCATCCACCACGATGACCTGGTGGCCGCGCGCGCGCAGGGGCTGCAGCGTGCGCAAGGTGTCCGAGATCCCCGCCGCCTCGTCGAGCGCGGGGACGATGATGGAGATGCGGGTGAGCGTGGCTGGCGGCATCTGCGGATGGGCGGGGGAAGGACCGTCGCGGGATGATGATGCGGGACGGCGGGGCTTCACCTTCGTCGGTCGTTCGCGAACCGTATCGCGGGAATGCGGGCGTCGCCCGCGGGAGCAGGTGAAGCCCCGTTCTGCGAGGAACGAGCAACGATGGGGCTTATGGGATTCATAGCCGCGGGTTCAACCCGTGGTAACCCGGCACGCGCCCCAACACGTGCGGCGGCCGATCATCCATCACACGATGCGCGCCACCCTCACCCGCCCGCCGCGACGGCGGAAACCGGCGTCCCGATCCGGAACGCGTGGCGCGATTCCGTCCATCCCTCCTGGCCGGGGGCGACGGAGCGCTCCACGAAGCGCACCTCGCCGTCGCGCGCGATGGTCAGCACCGTGGAGGCGCGGGTGCCGTAGACGTCGGTGCGGATGAAGGGCGGCGACAGCAGGCGCTCGCGCTCGGAGCCGACGCCGGTGTCGGGGA
>DATABT010000835.1:0-3650 GCA_036259455.1 Longimicrobium sp.
CGCGGCGACCCGGCCACCGCCGCGGGGCTCACCGGCTCCATCGAGGCGATCGGCGGGTTCGGGAAGACGCGCCTGGCGCTGGAGTACCTGTACCGCTTCGGCCCGCGCCACTTCAAAGGCGGCCTTTTCTGGATCAACGCAGAGAGCGACGCCGAGCTCCAGCTCTACGACGTCCTCCAGGCGCTGAACCCGAGCGCCCCCGCCATCGAGCACGTCCGCCAAGGATCAGGCGGCGTCCCCGGCGCCCTCGCCCGCGCCATCCGCTCGCGCCCGGATGACGCTCCCACCCCTCTCTTCATCATCGACAACGTCCCCGAGCCCGAGCCTAACCAGCCGCCCAAGCCGCTGAACACGTGGTGCCCCGTCCTCGGCGAGATCCCCGTACTGACCACCTCCCGCACCCGCGTCGCCCTCGGCGCAGGAGGCGGTGTGATCGCCCTCCCTATCGAGACTCTCGCTCCTGACGCTGCCGTCGATCTGCTGACGACAGAGACGCCGCGTGCAACGCTTGAGGATGCGGATTGGAGAGAAATCGCCGAATGGGTTGGTCACCTTCCGCTGGCGCTAGAAGTCCTAAACCGTCTCCTCCGCTCTGGAGAGATGACAGCGCGCGCCGTCTTGGACCTCAGCCGCAACCGAACGCCGAGCGCTGCCATCGACGAGGCGAAGAAATCCATTCAGCACGTCGTGCCGGCGGGCGCGCTGCGCGGCATCACCGAAGTTTTCTCGGCATCCTACAACCTGCTAACGCCAGAAGAGCAGTGCGCCACGCGCCTGTTCGCCTGGATGGCGCCGGCGCCGGTCCCCACGTTCGTGATCGACGCGTTCGGACCCGATGTCTTTCCCGATGGTGTCCGAAGCAAGCTTCGCCACCGCTCCCTCGTGACGGAGGTGCGCGATGGTACCGGCGCCTTCTATGGAGCGATGCACCGCGTCTTGGCAGACTTCATTCGGGCACAGTCTAAAGAGCCGGAAGAGGACGTCGAGACTGTCGCGTCACGCCTAACGGAGTTGATGGAATCCGCAGAAGGAGGAGGCGCAGATGGCTCTGCTCTGGTGCGCGAATGTGGTCCGCTCGCTTCGGCCGTCTTTGGCAACTGGCTTACAGGGCCGGTGACAGAGGGTAATTTCTTAGTGGCGTGGGAATTTGCGAACCAAGCGGGTATTACGCTCGCGCGATGGGGACATCCATCTCTCGCAGCTGAGGTCTTTACGTCCTTGATGTTCGCAGCAGAGCGACGGTTCGGTGACGAGCACCAGGCTACGCTCAGTGCGATGAATAACCTAGCGAATACTAGGATTTACCGCGGGGATTATTCGGGAGCGCGCGCGCTACAGGAGCGGGTGCTCGACGCGCGTAGGCGCATGCTGAAAGACGAGCACCGGGATACACTTGGCGTGATGAACAACCTAGCTATTGTGCGGCATGCGCAGGGGGATCTTGGGGGCGCGCAGGAGTTACAGGAATTTGTTCTGGAGACCAGGCGGCGCATCTTGGGGAACGGGCACTCGGAAACACTCAGCGCAATGACAAACTTGGCGAACACGCGGCACGACCGAGGGGATCTGGCGGGCGCGCAAGAGCTACGAGAGCACGTGCTATCGGAGATGAGGCGCGTCTTCGGGGATGAGCACCCGGAAACCGCAACCGCTATGAACAACTTAGCTTCTACCTGGAATGCACGGGGGGATCATACCAAAGCGCAGGAGCTACGAGAGCGCGTGTTGGAAATGCGTCGGCGCGACCTCGGGGACGAGCACCCTGATACGATTTCCGCGATGAACAACCTAGCGGAAAGCTGGCACAACTTGGGGGATCATGCCAGAGCGCAGGAACTTCAGGAACAGGTCCTCAAAGTATTGCGGCAACAGATGGGCTTGGAGCACCCAAAGACGACGCTTGCCGCTTGGGGACTGCTGCAAATATACACGGCCAAGAAAGATGGAGAATCAGCCAACCACTTAATTCACAAACACTTACTATGGCTGCTGAATCGCGACCCATCTTCCCTCACCGAAAAGCAGCGGCAGATTCAAGCTAAGGTGAGACAGATGTTAACACCAACGCAATAACACTGCTGACCCGATATGACGGAGAGTGCGTACGCTACCAGACGCGCCCGTTGCTGCTAAGGTTTAAAACTCTTTAGCATCATGCGCAGCGGCTCAGCGCAGTAAAAGTTTCGTCCTGTCCACCAGTTCATGCACGCACTGACGCCGCATCCTGCACCAGCGGCACCGCAGTTGTCGTAGCAACAGCCTCCACGCGCACCGGCACGCCGTTGAGCGCGGCGTTGCCGCCGAGGGCGTCCACCAGCAGCTCGTCGGTGACGTCGTTGGCGCTGGCGCCGGGGTGGGCGGCGGCGACGGCCATCGCGATCCCGCGGCGGCCGTGGCCGAAGCCGTGCGGCAGGCTCACCACCCCGGGCATCACCTCGTCGCTCAGCTCCGCCGGCACCTCCACGCTCCCCGCGCGCGACCCCACGCGCACCATCCCCCCGTCCGCGATCCCCCGCGCCGCCGCGTCCGCCGGGTGCAGCAGCAGCGTGCAGCGGTCGCGGCCCTTCATCAGCCGCGGATAGTTGTGCATCCACGAGTTGTTGCTGCGCAGCTGCCGCCTGCCGATCAGCAGGAGGTCGAATCCCCCCTCCGCCGTCCCGCCATCCCCCATCTCCCCCGCCCCGCCCGGCAGCCGCGCCCGCAGCCGGGCGACGTCCTCCAGCATCGGCGCCGGGGCCGCGTCGATCCGTCCGTCGCGGGTGAAGAGGCGCCCGGGGAGCGCGGGCTCCAGCGGGCCCAGGTCGATCCCGTGCGGGTTCCGCCGCAGCGTGCGCAGCGAGAGGCCGCGCCCGAACGGGTTGAGCCCGGCGCCGTAGGGGCCGGTCCGCAGCCCCAGGTCCAGCATCCCGTGCGGCTTGATCCGGGCGAGCGCCGCGCGCCTGAGCCGCGCCTTCGCCCCGCGCTCCAGCCGGCGCTGCAGCCCCAGGAAGATCTGCCAGTCGTGCAGCGCGCCCGGCGGCGGAGAGAAGACGGCGGGCGAGAACTTCGCCGCGTTGCGCACGGAGAGGAGGTAGAAGACCAGGTCGTAGTGGTCGTGCTCCAGCGGCGAGGTGGGCGGGAGGATCAGGTGCGCGTGGCGGGTGGTCTCGTTCAGGTAGAAGTCCACCGAGACCATGAAGTCCAGCCCCGCCAGCGCGCGGTCCAGCCGCGCCCCGTTGGGCGTCGACAGCACCGGGTTCCCCGCCGAGGTCACCAGCGCGCGCACCTGCCCGGGCCCGGGCGTCAGGATCTCCTCCGCCAGCGCCGCCACCGGCAGCTCGCCGCTGAACTCCGGGAGCCCGCGCACCCGGCTCTTCCACCGCCCGTAGCTGCCGCGCTTGCTCCGCTTCAGCACGTCCACCGCGGCGCGCGTGAACATGGCGCCGCCCGGCCGGTCCAGGTTGCCGGTGACCAGGTTGAGGACGTTGATCAGCCAGTGCGCCAGCCCGCCGAACTCCTGCGTGCTCACCCCGCATCGCCCGTAGCAGACCGCGCTGGGCGCCGCCGCGAAGGCGCGCGCCAGGGCGCGGACCTCCTCCGCCGCGATCCCCGTGGCGGCCGCCGCGCGCTCGGGCGGCACGTCGGCGGCGGCGGCGCGGACGGCGTCCAGC
>DATABT010000836.1:0-1546 GCA_036259455.1 Longimicrobium sp.
GGCGGGGCGATTTCGTTCGGGGGATGCAGGGCGAGCGGAAGGTCGAGATCGCAATTCACCCCCACACCAACAATCAGTTTGCCGTCGAGCCGTCGTCCTGATGCCCGGGCGCGTGGAGCCTGACGCCCCTTGCAAGTGGCGGCAGGGCCGCAGGATCTGACCTACGAGCGTCGAGAATGCCGGCGCCGCCGCGACCTCGGGCGGGAATCACCCTGTCGGCGGGACGACGCCGCGGAGGGTGGCGTGGCGCAGCTTTTCGCCCGGCGACCACTCCAGCGCGGCGACCTCCACCTCCACCGTCGGCTCCACCCAGCGCACCGCCTCGCCGCGCGCGACGGCGTGGGGAAAGGGCGATCCGCCGCGGTGCAGCGGGGTGAGCGCGGCGCGCAGGTCGCGGCGCACGGGGGCGCGCGCCCACCCGGCCACGCGCCCGGCGTACACCGGCCGCCCGTCCGCCCCCGCCGCGCAGACGAACACCGTCCCCATCCCCGGCGTGTACCCGGCGACGCGGAAGCGGAAGACGCGGAAGCACTTCACCTTCAGCCAGTCGCGCGAGCGCACCCCGGCGCGGTAGCCGCTGCCGACGCGCTTGCTGACGATCCCCTCCAAACCGGCCCGCCGCGCCTGCGCGAAGAGGAGCGGGCCGCTCCCGCGCAGGTGGTCGCACCAGCGCACCACGCCGCGCTCGCAGCGGTCGCGCACGCGCTCCTCCAGCCGCGCCTTGCGCTGCAGCACGCACCGCGCGGAGATGTCGCGCCCGTCCAGCCACGGCGCGTCGAAGAGCTGGTAGATCAGCGGCAGCGCGCCGGGCGCCCCGCGGATCGCCATCGGCAGCGCGCCGAATTCGGGCCTGCCGTCCGCGGCCAGGGCCACCAGCTCGCCGTCCAGCCACGCATCCCCCAGCTCCAGCGCCTCCACCGCCTCCGCCACCCTGGAGAGCCGCGAGGTCCAGTCCTCCCCGCCGCGCGTCACCAGCCGCGCCTCCCCGTCCTCCACGCGGCAGAGGAGGCGAAAGCCGTCGTACTTGACCTCGTGGATCCACCCGTCGCCCGCGGGGGCGTCGCGGGCGGCGGTCAGGAGCTGCGGCTCGATCCTGCGCGGGAGCATGCGGCGGGGCGTCCATCTCTCGGGAGTCGGCCAAGTCCGTCTCCCTCCTTAATCTGCGTGCTCTCCGTGACCTTGAAAGTGCGAACGCCGTGCTCATTGTCGCACGGCCCGACAACGGGATGGCGCGGACGTCCCATCCCCTTGGTGTGAAGCCGCTTATCCCATTTTACGCTGGCCCGCCTCTTGCTTTTGCGCCGCTCATACGTGGGTGGCCCAGGGGAGATAAAGCCATGGGGATACGGACGTTCCGGGACGGAGACGGGAAGACCTGGCGGGTGTGGCACGTCACGCCGCAGAGCGACGTGCTGCGGGCCGCCTCGCCGGGGCTGGTGCGCGGCTGGCTGTGCTTCGAGAACGGCGGCGACAAGCGCCGCCTGGTGGATCCGCCCGAGGAGTGGATGGACCACACCGACGAACAGCTCGTCGCGCTGCTGGGTGG
>DATABT010000837.1:0-3758 GCA_036259455.1 Longimicrobium sp.
CCCCCCCCCCCCGGCTCCCGTTTCAGGCCCACATCACCCGGAGAACCGAAGGATGAAGAAGCTCACTCTGAACGTGGACGCGCTGCGCGTGGAGTCGTTCGACGCCGGCCAGGGGCTCGCCCCGCAGGGTACCGTGCAGGCGCACGACCTGATCGGCACCAACATCTGCCCGTCGCACCACCGCACGGAGTGCTGCGCCACGGACCGGCTGCTCACCAACTGCTGCTGATCCCCGCCGTCGCACGCGCAAGCCGCCGTCCCGGAGTGCCGGGGCGGCGGCTTTGCCGTTCGGCGGAGTGTCAAAGGTGCGCCCCGCCGTGGGGACCTGCTTCGGCTACACCTGCGCCGGCGCCTGCTGAGCGCTTTCGCTCGATAAAGTGAACGGCCCGGGGGCGCCCGCGCTCCCGGGCCGTTTTTCAGTGCGTGAGTGCGGAACTGCGTGACTTGTATACTTCCGCACTCGCGCACTCACGCGCTTTTTCGACCTCTCGCATTCCGCTCTTCCACCATGTTAATTTCCCCTCGCCGGGCATTCGTCATCACCCGTCGGGGCGGGATCAATGGATCTGGGATTGAAGGACCGCGTCGCCATCGTCACGGGCGGCAGCATGGGGCTGGGCAAAGCCGTGGCGCGGGAGCTGTCGCGCGAGCGGGCGCGCGTGGTGATCGCCGCGCGCAACGAGCAGCGGCTGCAGCGCGCCGGGGAGGAGATCCGCCGCGAGACGGGCTGCCAGGTGCTCGCCATCCGGGCCGACATGACGCGCGCCGAAGACATCCAGGCGCTCGTGGAGCAGACCGTCGACCGGTGGGGCGGCGTGGACATCGCCCTGGCCAACGCGGGCGGCCCGCCGGGCACGCGCTACGAATCCACCAGCGCCGAGCAGGTGGAGCGCGCCGTGGAGCTGAACCTGATGAGCACGGTGCGCCTGGCCCAGGAGGTCACGCCGCACATGCAGCAGAAGCGGTGGGGACGATTCATCGCGCTCACCTCCGTCTCCGTCAAGCAGCCGCTGCCGGGGCTCATCCTCAGCAATACGGCGCGCGCGGCGGTGGTCGGCTGGGTAAAGACGATGGCGACGGAGCTGGCGCCCTTCGGCATCACCTGCAACGTCGTCGCGCCGGGGTACATGCAGACGGGGCGGGTGGAAGACCTGGCGGCCGAGCGCGCCGAGCACGAGGACCGCCCGGTCAAGGAGATCCTGGACGAGATTGGAGGAAAGATCCCCGCCCGGCGGATGGGGAACCCCGAGGAGCTGGCGGCCGTGGTCGCCTTTCTTGCCAGCGAGCGCGCCAGCTACGTCACCGGCACGACCATCCAGGTGGATGGCGGGTACGTACAGGGCCTGCTCTGAAGACCGGTACGAGGGTACGAGGGTTACGATCCGCAAACGCACCTTCGTACCTTCCACCTCCGTACCGTCGTACCCTCCGCCGCACCCGATCCGCTTGCTGATGAAGTTTCCTGCCCCACTCCTGCTCGCCGCGCTGGCGCTGGCCCGGCCGGCGCCCGCGCAGAACGGCCCTTCGCCCGCATCGTACGACGATCCACGACGCCAGTCGTCCGCGCCGCTCACGTGGGAGGAGTGCGGCATCACGGGCGGGCTGCAGAACCTGCGGCGCAATCCCACCGCGGCGGAGATGCGCTGCCGCTTCGGGGGGCGCGGGCCGGGCGAGTTCGGCCTCCTCTCCTACCTGGACGTCCCCGTCTACCGTCCCGTGACCCCGCTGCCGGGGACGCACGTCGTGGGCGTGCCGGGAATGCCGCACCCCGCGCCGGGGGAGAGCTACGAGCAGTGGGAGTGGCGGATATTGCGGACGACGTTCGGCCGGTCCGTGCGCAACGTGCAGAACGACCTGGCGCAGCTGGATCCCGTGTTCATGTCGATGATCCGCCGCTTCGAGCGGGAGCTGCGGGCGCGCGGCGTGCGGGCCTCCCGCCGGGAGACGTACCGCACGGCGGAGCGGCAGGCGTGGCTCTTTCAGCAGGGGCGCGTGCGGCCCGGCCCCTTTGCCACGACCACGCTGACCTCGTGGCACAGCCGCGTGGACCGGCTGGGGCGCCCCGCGGCGCGCGCGGCGGACTACCACGTGGCGTCCGCGGACCTGCCGCGCTTTCACGCCATCGCGGCGGAGATCGGGCTGCAGAGCTACGGCGCGGACAGCAACGACCCCGGCCACGTCTACCTCCCCGACACCGACGCCGCCGTCGGGCTGGAGCTGGCCGTGCTGCGCACCGTGCCGCGGGTAATGCACGTCACCCTGGCGACGGGGCGGCCCGAGGGCGAGTACCAGCCGCCGGGCGCGGTGGAGAACTGGCGCCGCGCCACGCGCGACTTCATCTCGCGCCCCGTGCCGTTCTATCCCACCGTGCAGCCGCCGATGATGCGCATCCGCGACCGGGTGCGGTCGTGAACGGGGGAGGGGGTGTGGATGCGGGTGGACGGACGGGTCGACGTGGTCGCCCGCAAACCCCGGATGGAAACCCGGGGCGATAACGGCCACAAGCCCCGTCTTTGCTCGTTCCTCGCAAAACGGGGCTGCACCTGCTCGCCTGGGCCCGGGCCGGCGCGTTGCCGGTGCCATTGCGCGCAACGCCCTGGTGTTGAAGCCCCGCCGGGCGAGCTCCGCGAGCCCGGGCGGGGCTTATGGCATATATAGCCGCGGGTTTCAACCCGTGATGACCGGGCGCGCGATCACGATCACCCGATCGCCGATCGATCACCCGTTACACCCCTTCACCCGTTCACACCATCATTGCCGGATGACGGTGATGGCGCCGACGACGGAGGCCACCGCGGCGACCAGGCTCGCGCCCAGGCCCACGTAGTCGCGCCAGCTGGCGCCGCGTCGGGTGACGCGGATCTGGTCGCCGGAGCGGATGCGCATCTCCGCCACCTCGGGCGACGGGTCCAGCAGGTTCAGGGTGATCTCCCGCCCGCCGCGGATCAATCGCACGGTTTCCAGTCTGCCGAACTCCGCCGCGCCCCCCGCCGCCGCCACGGCCTGCCCGATGGTGGTCTCCGGCGGCAGCGTGTACAGGTTGGGGAGCCGCACCTCGCCCGTCACGGCGACGCGGTACAGGTAGTCGAACACGAACTGCGGATCGCGCTCGTACTGCCGCAGCACCTCCAGCAGCTGCTGGCGCACCTGCTCGCGCGTGTGGCCCGCCACGCGCACCTCGCGCAGCAGCGGGTGCAGGATGGTGCCGTCGGGTGCAATGGGGAACTCGCCGGTGAACTCCGTCTGGCGCCAGACGTTCAGGCGAATGACGTCCGCGGGGCGCACGGCGGCGGTGGTGTCCTGCGCGGCGGCGGGCGCGGCGCAGAAGAGGAGCAATAGCGTGAGCAGAAGTCGGCGCATGGCGTGTTCCGGAGAGGTGAACGCGGGTCCCGCGCACACATGGTGCAAGCCGCGAACCCCGCGCGCCAGTGCTACAGATGGCGCATCAGGCTTGTGCAAGGGCGCCGCAAAGTCCATATTCCAGCAACTGCTGTCTTTACTCCGGTTTGCGGCCCCCTTGCCGCACTCGCAGCACCCCCGCTCCTTCATCCGGAAGCCCTTTTTACCCGCGCACGCCCATGGCCCGCATGACGCGCTTGACCGTGTTCCTGGCCGTTGCCGCACTGGCCGCGGCGCCGCCGTCCCTGCGGGGACAGAACAGCGGCGGCACGCCCGGCGCGCAGCCGTCCCGGCGCGTGGACGAGTGCGGGGCCCCCGCCAGCCAGTCGCGCAACCGCCGCAACACGCCGCGCCCGGCC
>DATABT010000838.1:0-5200 GCA_036259455.1 Longimicrobium sp.
GCTGGGGGTGCAGAGCGTGACGGCGCCGGTGTTCGACGCCGACGACGCGCGCGCCATCAGCGAGACGGTGGCGGCGCACGACGCCCTGGCCGGCGAGCAGGGGCGCCCGGAGATGGGCATTGGCCGCGCCATCGACTGGATGCTGGACGGCGAAACCACGCCGCCGGACCTGAACGGCAAGCTGCGCGCGCTCAAGCAGTATTTGATCTCCGCCGGCCGCGAGCTGGCGGAGCGCCGGGACCACGGCGTGGAGGAGGCCTTCCCGGCCGCCGCCGCGCTGGCGAAGGCCACGGGCGGCGAAGGGCTGACGGCGGCGCTGGAGGAGCACATGGCGGCCGCGGGGCTCACCCCGGGCGGCAAGGTGCGCCTGCGCGACGGCCGATCGGGCGCGCAGTTCGAGTCGCCGGTGACGGTGGGCACCATCTACATGCTCAAGCTGAGCCACCTGGTGGACGACAAGATCCACGCGCGGTCCATCGGGCCGTACAGCCTGGTGACGCAGCAGCCGCTGGCGGGCAAGGCGCAGTTCGGCGGACAGCGCTTCGGCGAGATGGAGGTGTGGGCGCTGGAGGCGTACGGCGCCGCGCACACGCTGCAGGAGATCCTGACCGTCAAGTCGGACGACGTGAACGGCCGCAGCCGGGTGTACGAGGCCATCGTCAAGGGCGAGAACCTGCCCGAGCCCGGCCTGCCGGAGTCGTTCAACGTGCTGGTGAAGGAGCTTCAGGCGCTGGGCATCAGCGTCACGCTTGGGAGCTAGGGGACAGGGAATAGGGAATAGGGAATAGGGAATAGCGGGCTGTGCCCGCCAAGGGTTTTGCTGCCCATTCCTGCTCCCTGTTCCCTGGTCTCGAGACGGAACACAGCCGCCCGGCGTAGATGCCCGGGAACACCAATAGATAGGGGATCCCGATGATCGACTTCCCCCGAGCCCGCGAGACCCGGTCTCAGGACTTCAACTACATCCAGGTCAAGATCGCCTCTCCGGAGGAGATCCGGGGCTGGAGCTTCGGCGAGGTCACCAAGCCGGAGACCATCAACTACCGCTCGTTCAAGCCCGAGCGCGACGGCCTGTTCTGCGAGCGCATCTTCGGTCCCGTAAAGGACTGGGAGTGCCACTGCGGCAAGTTCAAGCGCATTCGCTACCGCGGCCACGTCTGCGACAAGTGCGGCGTGGAGGTCACGCTCAGCAAGGTGCGCCGCGAGCGGATGGGCCACATCGAGCTGGCCGTGCCGGTGGCGCACATCTGGATGTTCAAGACGCTTCCCTCGCAGATGGGCTACCTGCTGGGGATGACGCTGCGCGACCTGGAAAAGGTGATCTACTACGCCGCGTACGTGGTCACCAACCCCGGCGCGCAGGACGTAAAGCACAGCCAGGTGCTTGACGAGGACGAGTTCATCGCCGTGCGCGACAAGGCGCGCGAAGAGGGCGACGCCGAGTTCGCCGCCGACATCGGCGCGCCGGCCGTGCGCAACCTGCTGGGCCAGATCGACGTCGACTCCCTGGCCGAGTCGCTGCGCACCCAGGTGGCCAACGAGACCAGCCAGCACCGCAAGAAGATGGTGCTCAAGCGGCTCAAGGTCATCGACGCCATCCGCTCGTCGGGCGCCACGCCGTCGGAGCGCAACAAGCCGCAGTGGATGATCCTGGACGTGGTTCCGGTCATTCCGCCCGACCTGCGCCCGCTGGTGCCGCTGGACGGCGGCCGCTTCGCCACGAGCGACCTGAACGACCTGTACCGCCGCGTCATCAACCGCAACAACCGGTTGAAGAAGCTGATGGAGATGCGCGCCCCGGAGGTCATTCTCCGGAACGAGAAGCGCATGCTCCAGGAGGCGGTGGACGCGCTGTTCGACAACGGCCGCCGCAGCAAGGCCATCCGCGGCCGCGGCAAGCGCCCGCTCAAGTCGCTGAGCGACATGCTCAAGGGCAAGCAGGGCCGCTTCCGGCAGAACCTGCTGGGCAAGCGCGTGGACTACTCCGGCCGTTCGGTGATCGTGGTCGGTCCCGAGCTGCGCCTGCACCAGTGCGGGCTCCCCAAGGCGATGGCGGTGGAGCTGTTCAAGCCGTTCATCATCCACGAGCTGGAAAAGCGGGGCGAGGCCGAGACGGTAAAGCGCGCCAAGAAGATCGTGGAGCGCGACGACCCGCGCGTGTACGAGGTGCTCGAGGACATCATCCGCGACCACCCCGTGCTGCTGAACCGCGCGCCCACGCTGCACCGCCTGGGCATTCAGGCGTTCGAGCCGGTGCTGGTGGAGGGCAAGGCCATCCGCATTCACCCGCTGGTGTGCGCGGCGTTCAACGCCGACTTCGACGGCGACCAGATGGCCGTGCACGTGCCGCTCAGCTTCGAGGCGCAGCTGGAGGCCCGCGTGCTGATGCTGTCGTCGAACAACATCCTGCTGCCCAGCAACGGGCGGCCGGTGGCGGCGCCGTCGCAGGACATCGTGATCGGGTGCTACTGGCTCACCAAGGACCAGGACAGCTTCCGCGACGACGTGGCGGCGGACGCGGCCGAGCTGGCCAAGGGCCCGGCCGAGCGCGACATGACCAAGGTGCTTCCCCGCTTCGGCCACGTGGCCGAGGTGGAGATGGCGCTGGCGCACCGCCGCGTGGGGTACCACAGCACCGTCTACTTCCTGACCGACCCCCGTCCGGAGGCGGAGAAGGAGGAGGGCGAGGCGGAGAAGAAGGTGTGGGTGCCCACCACGCCGGGCCGCATCATCTTCAACTCCGTGGTGCCCCCGGCGATGGGGTACTGGAACAAGACGATGGGCAAGAAGGAGCAGGGCGACATCATCTTCAGCGCCTACCGCACGGTGGGGCTGGCGACGACGGTGGTGTTCCTGGACAACCTCAAGGCCTTCGGCTTCCGGTACAGCACGCTGGCCGGCGTGTCGGTGGGGATCGAGGACATGAAGATCCCCGGCGAAAAGGACGAGATCCTGCGCGAGGCCGAGGACGACGTGGCGCGCTTTACCCGCGCGTACAACAACGGCGTCATCAGCAACGGCGAGCGCTACAACAAGGTCATCGACACCTGGACGCACGCCAACAACGACGTGGCCGACGCCATGGTGAACCGCCTCGCGGCGGACCGCGGGGGCTTCAACCCCGTGTACATGATGATGAACTCCGGCGCCCGCGGCTCGCGTGACCAGATGCGGCAGCTGGCGGGGATGCGCGGCCTGATGGCCAAGCCCCAGAAGAAGCTGACGGGCGGCATCGGCGAGATCATCGAGTCGCCGATCAAGTCCAACTTCCGCGAGGGGCTCACGGTGCTGGAGTACTTCATCTCCACGCACGGCGCCCGCAAGGGCCTGGCGGACACGGCGCTCAAGACGGCGGACGCGGGCTACCTGACGCGCCGCCTGGTGGACGTGGCCCAGGACGTCACCATCACCGAAGAGGACTGCGGCACCGTCCTCGGCCTGGAGGTGAGCGCGCTGAAGGAGGGCGAGGACGTGGTGGAGCCGCTCAAGGACCGCATCGTGGGCTCCGTGGCGGCGGACGACGTGTTCGACCCCATGGACGGCGAGATGCTGGTGGCGGCGGGCGACCTGATCGACGAGGAGACGGCGGACGAGATCGAGGACGCCGGCATCCAGTCGATCAAGATCCGCTCCGTGCTGACGTGCGAGAGCCGCCGCGGGCTGTGCGTGAAGTGCTACGGCCGCAACCTGGCCACCATGGGCATCGTGGACCCGGGCGAGGCCGTGGGCATCCTGGCCGCGCAGTCCATCGGCGAGCCGGGCACGCAGCTCACGCTGCGCACCTTCCACATCGGCGGCACGGCGGCCCGCATCGCGGCGACCACGGGGCGCAAGAGCAAGGTGGAGGGCGTGGCCCAGTTCGAGCGCATCACCACGGTCACCACGCCGGAGGGGGCGCGCATCGTCACCAGCCGCGAGGGCGAGATCATCATGCGGACGCCCGAGGGGGCGGTCCGCAGCCGGCTGGCGGTGCCGTACGGCGCCACCATCTCGGTGGAGGACGGGCAGAAGGTGGCCGTGGGCGACACGCTGTTCGCGTGGGACCCGTACTCCGAGCCCATCGTGGCCGACTTCGGCGGCACGCTGAAGTTCATCGACATCGTCGAGGACGAGTCGGTGCGCGAGGAGCTGGACGAGAGCACCGGCCGGCGCCAGATGGTGATCATCGAGGACCGCAGCAAGAAGCTGCACCCCATGATCGAGATCATCGACGCCAACGGGGTGAAGGTGCGCGAGTTCATCGTGCCGGTGGGCGCGCAGCTCACCGTGCGCGACGGCGAGGTGGTGCAGCCGGGCGCCGCGCTGGCCAAGCTGGCCCGCGAGGCGTACAAGACGCGCGACATCACCGGCGGCCTGCCGCGCATCGCCGAGCTGTTCGAGGCGCGCAAGCCCAAGGACCCGTCGGTCATCACCGAGGTGGACGGCACCGTGCGCTTCGGCGACATCAAGCGCGGCAAGCGCGAGGTGATCGTGATCCCGGAGACGGGGAACGAGCGCGTGTACGAGGTGGCCGTCGGCAAGCACCTGCGCGTGCACGAGGGCGACTACGTGCGCGCCGGCGACCGCCTGAGCGAGGGGCCGGTGAACCCACACGACATCCTGCGGATCAAGGGCCCGCAGGCCGTGCAGGAGTACCTGCTCAACGAGGTACAGGAGGTGTACCGCCTGCAGGGCGTGAAGATCAACGACAAGCACATCGGCGTGATCGTGCGCCAGATGCTGCAGAAGGTGCGCGTGCTGGAGCCCGGCACCACCGAGTTCCTGGAAGGGGAGACGGTGGACCGCACGGAGTACATGGACACCAACGCGCGCACCCTGGCGGCGGGCGGCACGCCGGCCACCAGCGAGCCCCTGCTGCTGGGGATCACCAAGGCGTCGCTGACCACGCAGTCCTTCATCTCCGCGGCCTCGTTCCAGGAGACCACGCGGGTGCTGACCGACGCCGCCATCCGCGGCGCACGCGACGACCTGCAGGGGCTGAAGGAGAACATCATCATCGGGCACCTGATCCCCGCGGGCACCGGCATCTACCGGTACAACGAGGTGGCGTTCGGGCCCGAGGCCGAAGAGGGCGCCGGGGCGGCGGAGACGGCCGCCCCGGAGCTGGCAGCCGTCAGCGAAACGGCGACCATCGAGGCGTAAGCCCGCGAGGGCGCGCGCCGAAAGGCTTCGGCAGCAGCACGACGGGAACGGCCCCCCG
>DATABT010000839.1:0-5893 GCA_036259455.1 Longimicrobium sp.
ACGGCTACCGCGTCGAGGTGGTGGACATGGACGGAAACCGCGTGGACAAGGTGCTCGTGGCCCCCATCCCCGACCGCCGCGCGCCCCGCGCCGCGGACGAGGACTGATCCGGCATACAGATCGCACGCCACAAAGTCCAGCGCCGTCATCCATGTGATCAAACGCGTTCTGCAGCCGCGCTGGCCCGCAGGAATACAGGATGAACGAGGCCGCGCCGGGACGGTTCCCGACGCGGCCTTTTCGTCACACCGTCATCGGTAGCACACGCAGATGCCCGTGCTGCTGCAGAATCCCCCCAGACCGCGGTTGGTGAGATCGCAGATCCGGTCGCACACCCGTTCGTTGCACGCTTGCTCCGCACCCGCGATGGGGGCGGGCGCCGCGAGTGCCTGCGCGCCGCCGAAGCCCAGCGCGATCGCCGTCCCGGCGCCGAACACGCAGCGCCGCACCGTCGTGGTCTTCATGACGCCTCCTCGCCTGGGATGGGCAAGGCCGCGTGCGGTTCGGCTGCCGACGCGGTCTTCCGCTATCTGCCGCTTCGCGTCACCCACGGATGTAGCACTGGCAGCTGCCGTCCGACGTGCAGAACCCGCCGATGCTGCCGGGGATCGCCTGGCAGATGCGGTTGCACACCTGCGGGTTGCAGACTTGCGCGCCACTCGCCGAGGCCCCGGGCGCGGCCATCGCCTGTGCGCTCCCGAATCCCAGCGCTCCGATCACCCCGGCGCCGAAAAGCCAGCGCTAAACCGTCTTGCTCGTCCGCATCAGTCCTCCTCCTGTCAACTCGTTCGCCGCCGCGTCCCTTAACGCGGCAGCCGCGCTCCTCAGAACAGGCAGGCGCAAAGCCCCGCGTCGGTGCAGCGCCCGCTGATGGCGCCCTGCGCGCGGCAGGACCGGTCGCAGCCGGTGGGGTTGCACGCCCGCGCCTGGTCGTCCGTCCCCGGCGAAGGCGCCGCCGCCGCCTGCGCGCCCCCGAATCCCAGCGCCGCCGCCAAACCCAGTCCGAAGAGCCATCCCCTCGATCTTCGCATCTCTCCACCTCCCGCCCAAGTGTTTACGCTGCAACGACTTGAGGCGCGGAGCCGCTGCAATCCTCGTACCGTTTTACGCCACCGCATAGCACCACGAGAGCAATCGGAGAATCGGCACGAGCAAAATTCCGTGAACTCCGTTGACTCCGTGTCACCACCGTCAAGCCTCCCCACAACCGCCCCGCATGCTCCTAAGTTGCGTTCCTGCTGCCACTTTGCGTCACCTGGCCACATCCGGCATCCGGCCGGGGTGGGATAGGTGTGGGATAGGTTCATGCGGCCTTCTGCTCGTTGTGTTCGGCCTCGGAGAGAACGCCCTCATGCTGCGGCGCGCCTCGCCCGCATCCGCTCGGCGCGTCCCGCTCGGCCGACGAGCGATCGCCGTCCTGTGGCCTTCACCTGCTTTCCCCAGGTCGACGTCGCGCATGCCATCCCATTGACACCATGTCAATGCAGTGACATACTCTGAATGTCATTGGCCTGGCATAGCGATCTGCGCTGCCGCCTTCACCACGAGCCGGGAATTGCTCATGTCGCCGCTCACGCAACGAAACACGGAACGCACGACCGCCCAGCGTCAGACCTCAACCGGGCGCCGGAGCACCTGGATCTACGGTGTGGTGTCGGCGCTCCTCCTGTGGTCGCACACGGGGGCAGGTGCACAGAGCTACGATCCAGCGGTCCAGTCCCCCCTGAACCTCCTCACGGCGCCGCCGGATCCTGTCGCGTATTTCGACGCAAGGCAGAGGGCGCGCGCACTGCTGGGGGAGGGAAAGCTCGCAGAGGCCGAGTCGCTGATAGAGCAGATCACGCGTGAGTATCCGCGCGACGGCGAGAACTGGCTGGCGCTCGGATACGTCCGGAGGGCGCTCAAGAAGTTTCCTGAGGCAGCCGCTGCATACGAGAAGGCCGGCGAGTTGCTATGGTGGGGTGGGGGTAATGCCGGAGTGGGGGCTGCGATCTCACACCTCCACGCTGGAAACAGGCGCGCTGCCCTGGATCGCCTTCGCCACTATACGGTGGCGGAAGCGAGAATGGCTACAAGCTGGATCTACGACGAGGACGACTTCGTCACGCTGAGGTCCGATCCTGAATTCCTCGAGATCGCCGGCCGGCGCGACACCTCCGGTTGGTCACGGGATTATGGCTGGCGGCGCGACCTGGATTTCCTTCGCGATGAAGTGAGGCGCCTGAATGCCGAGTATCGCAACCATCCCCTGCCGCCGGAACTCGAACGCCGCTACGAAGCGCTCAGGGAAAAGGTTCCGCAGCTGTCGGACGAGCAGATCTATGTCGGCATGAATGGCATGCTCGCCGTCCTGAACCAGGGGCACACCTCGGTGCGGGCGTTGAGCAACTCCCGCGTGGTGAACAAGGGACTCCCATTCCAGCTCTGGGCGTTTCCGGAAGGAATATTCATCGTCAGCGCCCGGGAGCGGCATGAGGACCTGATCGGTTCCCGCCTCGTCAGCATCGAAGGCGTGTCAGCAGATGAAGCGCTGCGCAGGGTGAACCAGAACCAGAGTGTGGACGGGGACAACGAGTACCTGTACGCAGGCATTCAGACACTGCGCGACGCTCCCTACCTGGTAGGGCTCGGCATCGCACGATCCGCGGACTCGATCGAGCTCACGGTTCAACCGCCCGGGCAGCCCCAACAGAAGATCACGGTGGAAACGACGTCCTGGCGGGCTCCTGACAGGCTTCAGCCGCTGCGGGGGATCGAGACGCCGCTGTACCTGCGGGAACACCTGCAGTTTCACTGGCATCAGGCGCTGCCCGAGCACGACGCCCTGTACGTGCAGTTGAACAATCTGCAGGACGAGAGGGACGAAACGGTGGAGGAGTACGCGCTGCGGCTGCGGAGCCTCATTGCAGCCTCGCCGCCGAAGAACCTCATCCTCGATATGCGGCACAATGACGGCGGATCGACGCATCTGTACGCGGAGTTCCTGCGCACGATGATCGCCTTCAGCATGCTGCCGGACCGTCGGCTCTATGTCGTCATCGGCCGCAACACCTACTCGGCTGCAGGCAACCTGATCACGGAGCTCGAACAGCTCGCCGATGCGATCTTCGTAGGTGAGGCGAGCAGCGAGTGCTGCACCTTCTACGGCAGCCCTTCCGAGTTCACACTGCCGTTCAGCGGTCTCGCGGGAAGCATGTCCACCAGGCGGTGGAGCCTGAGCCGCAAGGGCGACGATTTTCGCCGCGAGTTGCACCCACACGCACCCGTGCTCATCACCGCGAGGGACTACTTCTCCGGACGCGATCCCGTGATGGAGACGGTGGTTCGCCTGATCGAGCGGGAGAAGGCCCGCGGATAACGAACCGACTCTACGAGGACTTCTTCATCAGCCTTGCCAGGGTGCTGTCACTCACGGCCATCTCCACCCTGGCGTTTTCCTCGAACCGCAGGTGCCGTGCAGCTGGCCGCCCCTCCATTACCTCCAGAGGTGCCTCCAGGAGCAACTGCAGCAGCTGCGCGTACGGCTCAGCAGCCGATCGCGTCATGGTCGGAGTTCCATCCAGCGTCACGGGTATGTGTACGGAGCCACCGGGAATCTCTCGTCCGTTCGTCTCCCGGATCTGCTTGGCGAGTTCGATCGCCGTCCGGAGGTGCAGGGGATGTGCGACTTCGTCGTTGACCAGGACGAGGTTCTCATCCCTGCTCAACACGAGCTGAACGGGAGCGCTCCTCGGCAACGTGAGGTCCGCTCGCAGGAGGATCTCCACGTTCCCGCGGAGCTCATGCGCCTGGAGAACGTCGTTCCGGGCAGGTGCGACGGCATGTTCGAGACCCGGTGTGGCGACCGATGCAGCCGCGGTGTTCGCACGCGTACTCGTGGCCGCGGCGGCCGGTAGAGTGCCCACGCCAGCAGGCTCCGGTGGCGGTGTCGTTCGAAAAGCGGCGGGGGCAGGGCTCACCGCCGCTCGTACGGCACCGCGCTTCCAGGGCGCGGTGTCGTCAGCGACATGAATCGTGGCGCGTGGCACCGGATGGAACGCCGACGCCGCCATCGCGAGCGCCAGCGGCGACGCGATCGCGATGACCTGTGCCCGGCGCGTTGGCGTCGCTCGTGAACGAGACGCATGCAGCACGGCGAGCAGGCGGCCTTCGAGCTGTGACCTGCGCGCCATGCCGACGGAAAGCAACCCCGGGGCCCCCATCTCGCGCGCGCCGCGCGCGACGTCGAGCAGGTGAGATGCGTACTCCCATGGCTGTGTTCCGAGCGCGACGACGCGGTCATCGCATGCACGCTCGCACTCGGCGCGCAGGCGCTTCGCGGCAATCAGCGCGAGCGGGTGGAACCAGTATCCTGCGCACGCGATCGCGCCGAGCGACTGCGCCAGCGAATCGGCACGAGCGACGTGTGCCAGCTCGTGACGCAGCACGATGCGCCAGCGCTCCGTGGACCACTCCAGCGCATCCTCCGGAACCAGCACGACCGGTTCGCGCGCCCCCCATGTAAAGGGCGTGGCGGCAGCGGGACTCACGAGCAGCCGCACGCGCCCGGAGACACCGGCCAGCAGCTTCTCCTCCTCGAGGAGCCGGTTCCACGGCGCGTCGTCCGGTGCCCATGCCCGCGCCGCGATCGCACGCAGCCTCAATCGCCCAATGAGCAGGCGGGCGAGCAACAGGAGCGTCCCGAGCGCCCAGATCGCGAGCAGCAGCAATCTCATGGACAGCCGATTGCGACTGCTTCCGTCGCGCCCTGTCGTGGTACTCGCTGCCGCCGAGGCGCCAACCGGGGCCTCTGACGGGCTTCCCGCCCCGGGAACACGGGTCCCGGACCCGCCGCGACCGGCGAGATGCGATGCCGCCCAGCCACTGCGCGCCTCACCCCGCGTCGGCGTCACCTGCCCAATCGATGGAAGGATGGCGGCATTCCACCGCGGCACGGCAATGGCCAGCAGTGGCAGCACGAGTGCTCCGCACAGCGACGCCAGCAGGATGTTGTGACGCAGCGCCGGGTCCACCCGGCGCATGCTCCCGAGCAGCAGTCCGCAGGTGAGCACCAACGAGACCTTCGCCAGCAGCTCGACGATCGGATACAGCGGCGCCTGGAACAGGGCGCTCATGATGCGCCCCGCTTGTCGCGCAGGCGGTCGAGCATCGACTGAAGCTTCTGAAACTCCTCTTCGCCCAGGTCCTTCTCGTAGATGCCGATCATGGCGGCGACCGCGGTGGTTGCCGAGCCGTCAAAGAACGTGCTCACCAGGTGCTTCAGCGCGGAGTCGCCCACGCGGCGCCGGTCGGCCGTTGGGAAGTAGACGTAGCGCGGACCGTCCTCCTCGTGCCGGAGATAGCCCTTCTCCTCCAGGAGGCGGAGCATGCCGCGCACGGCGGTATACGTCGGCGGATCCGGCAGATCACCATGAACCTCGGCAGCGGTCGCGCGGCCGCGCTTGAGGATGATCTCCATGATCTGTCGTTCGCGACGTGCCAGCTCGTGGAGCGATTTCCTCGTCATGCGGATCTCCGACGGGGGAAGAGATGGCCACCCCCAGTATGTCAATCGAATGGCATCCGCAATTTCTCAGTGTGCTGACAACGTGTCAATGGACCACGCATGGACCGTCACCTCTACCATCACCGACTCCGATACCTGAGAGGGTGTTCAAGAATTACATCG
This sequence comes from Longimicrobium sp., assembly GCA_036259455.1. GTDB lineage: Bacteria > Gemmatimonadota > Gemmatimonadetes > Longimicrobiales > Longimicrobiaceae > Longimicrobium. The sequence goes on from DATABT010000839.1 coordinate 5,669, forward strand.
GCGGATTTGATTTCCTGAGGGAGGCGCCGCTCCAAACCTGCTGCTACGAGGTACTTTGGCGCCGACCGAAGGATCTCGCCGGCAGCACCTGGGGGCTGGACCAGTGCCGCAAGGCCAGCCCCGCGATGGCCGAGACGAGAGATCCTTCGGTCGCGCGCAAACGGTCGACTGGCTTGCAATCCCAAGCGTGCGCTCCCTCAGGAAATCACACTTTGGTTATCCGAA
>DATABT010000840.1:0-8866 GCA_036259455.1 Longimicrobium sp.
TTCCCTATTCCCTATTACCTGTTCCCTGTTCCCTGTTCCCTGTTCCCTGGTCCGGCATGCCCGACCGTCCGCTCCGCCTCGTGGACCGCATCGAACGATTCGTGGCGCGCGCGCTGGTGCGCCTGCCGGGGCACGTGCACGTCCGGCTGTCCGGCGAACCGCCCGTCGTTGCGGACGGGCTGACGCTCGATCCGCACGTGCAGCTCATCCGCGCGCTACGGCGCAGGCGCAACCCGCACCACCTGTGCGAGCCGACGCTGGAGCGCGGCCGCGCGCGCTACCGCCGCGAGGCCCTCCTCTTCCGCGGACCGATGACCCAGGTGGGCGCCGTCCGCGACCTCACCATCCCGGGCGAGGGCGGGCCGCTGCGCGTGCGCCACTACGCGCCAGACGCGGCGGGGCCGCAGCCGCTGACGATCTACCTGCACGGCGGCGGATTCACCATCGGCGGCCTGGACACGCACGACGAAGCGTGCCGCATCCTCTGCCGCTACGGGCGCATCCATGTGCTGGCGGTGGAGTACCGTCTCGCGCCGGAGAACCCCTTCCCGGCCGCGCTGCACGACGCGCGCGCGGCGCTGCGGTGGGCGCAGGCGCACGCCGCGGAGCTGGGCGCCGATCCCGCGCGCGTGGCCATGGGCGGCGACAGCGCGGGGGGCAACCTCTCCGCCGTCGTCGCGATCGAGACGCGGGACGACCATCCGCCCGCCGCGCAGCTGCTCATCTACCCCGCCGTGGACCGCAGGAACACGCGGCCGTCGCAGCAGCTGTTCGGGCAGGGATTCTTCCTGAGCGACGAGGACCGGGCGGCGTTCACCAGCTATTACCTCGCCGGCACCGGCATCCCCGAGGGCGACTGGCGCGTGTCGCCGCTATACGCGCCCAGCCACGCCCGCCTGGCGCCCGCGCTGGTGGTGACGGCCGGCTTCGACATGCTGCGCGACGAGGGCGAGGCGTACGCGGAGGTGCTGAAATCCGCCGGAACGCCCGTGCGGCGGATGCGGGTGGATGCGCACGGTCACGGCTTTCTGCACATGACGGGCGTGTCGCCCGGCGCGCGGCGGGCGCTGGTGGAGGTGGCGGAGGCGTGGCGGGGGGTGCTGGATGGGATCGGGGCTCCACTCGCCTCGCCCACGTCACCCCGGGCTGAAGCCCGGGGCTAGAAATGCCAAAAGCCCCGCCCTGGGCGCGCTGCGCTTGCCCGGCGGGGCTTCCAACACCATGGGCACGTGGCGCACGAGAGCGCCCCGGCCCCATCCGGGGACCGCCCACGCGAGCAGGTGAAGCCCGTTTTGCGAGGAACGAGCAGAGACGGGCCCTGTCGCCGTCAGAGCCGCGGGTTTACCCGCCCGTGGTGGCGAGGACCCCGCTCTCCGCTCTCCGCGACGAACGAGCGGGGAGGGAGTCGGGGCGGCAGAAGGAAAGGGGGCCCAGGCACATCATCCACATCCACCCGAACCAGAAGACCGGTCCCATGGCATCTTCTCTCGCCAACAAGGTGGTGCTGATCACGGGTGCGGCGCGCGGCATCGGCGCCGAGACGGCGCGGCGGGTGGCGGCGCGCGGGGCGAAGGTGTCGCTCGTCGGGCGCGAGCCGGAGCTGCTGGCCAGGGTGGCCGCGGAACTGGGGCCCGGGCACGTCTGGTACGAGGCGGACGTCACGGACCAGGCCGCCCTGGACCGCGCCGTCGCCGGGACGGTGGAGCGGCTGGGCGGCATCGACGTCGTCTTCGCGAACGCGGGGATCGCCAGCAACGGCACGGTCGCCGTCACCCCGGTGGAGGCGCTGGTGCGGACGATCGAGGTGAACCTGATCGGCGTGGTGCGGACGATCAGCGCCACGCTGCCGCACGTGACGGCGCGGCGCGGCTACTATCTGCTGATGTCGTCCGCCTCCGCGCTGGCGCCGATCCCGGCGATGGCGCCCTACTCCGCGTCCAAGATCGCGGTGGAGCAGTACGGCAACGCACTGCGGATGGAGGTGGCGCACAAGGGCGTGGCCGTGGGCGTGGCGCACCCGTCGTGGATCGACACCGACCTGGTGCGCGACCAGCAGCACGAGCTCAGCACCTTCAACCAGACGCTGAAGGCGCTTCCCGGCCCCTTCGGCAAGGTGACGCCGCTGGCGGAGTGCGTGGACGCGCTGGTGGACGGCATGGAACGCCGCCGCCGCAAGGTCTTCGTGCCCAGGTCGCTGGCGCCGCTCTCCGCCATCCGGCAGTTCTTTACCAGCCCCATGGCCGAGCGCGCGACCATGAAGAGCGCCGCGCGCATGGTCCCGAGACTGGAGGCGGAGATCCTGGCCCTGGGCCGCGCCTTCGGCGCCCACAGCGTCGGCAACGCCGACGTGCCGGAAAAGCCGCACGGGGCCGGAGATTGACGCGGCCTCCACGGCGGCCGTACGTCGGCGTCCGCTACCCGTTCAGCCCGCCGGGGGCGGGCGAGGCCGGACCGCCGGACTTTCCGGGCGCGAACAGGGGGAGCGTGTAGATCGGCCAGCCGGTCCTGCCCAGCGCCGAGTGCAGGAACTCTCGCAAGTAGGGCCAGGTGTGTCCGGGCAGGTGACCCTCCTTGAAGCGCTGAAACAGGTCATCCGACATCAGAACGGGCGACCGGTACAGCACCTCGACCTCCGCTTCGGCACTCACCCCGGACGTGGGCTCATCCGTCCACCATCCACGGAAGTGGAACACCATTGTCGCCGTAAACCCTTGCGCGAAATTCAGGTACCGTGCGTCACGCGTGATGGTGAACCGGGGTCGGCGCGAGGCATCGGGAATGTAGATCGCGGGTGCGTACACCGCCGCCTTCGCGAACCGCACCCCCACGACCTGGAGGCCCGCCACGAACGCCCGATACTCCTCGTCCGGCACCGCCGCAGGAACGGCCTGCAACCAGGACGCAGGCCACGGCGTCGGATCAGCGGCCATGCCGTGCCGCCTCCGCCGCGGCCCGCATCAGGTCCCCGTGCTCCTGCATCCAGGGTTCGGCTGGCAGGTATGCCTCGCCCGCGTTGCGGCCGCCAGCCAGCGCTCGGTCAACGTCGGCAGCCAGCCGCCCCGAAATGTAGGCGCTGAATGATCCCGCCGTGCTGAACTCGCTGAGCAGCCATTGGACGTAATGGTCGAGGTCGGTCCCCTCTTCGAATGCCCGCGCTTCCAGTTTCGCCACCAGGCTGCGTGGCCACCGGGCGGAGTCGACCACCGGAGCCGAGCGCGCGGGAAGCGCGGATTCGGGAAGGTCGGCGCCGTGCAGCTCCGCGAAATACGCGACCAGCCCGGGATCCCGGTCGATCGCACGCAGCAGGTTGTCCATGCTGCGGTTCTGCAGAACGCGGTCGTTCTCCCACCGGGCAAGGCTCTTGGCGCCCAGGCCCAGCGCTGCTTCGAACTGCTCCTGGCTCAGACCCAGCCGTTCACGCAGCGCACGGATCTCCGCGCCGGAAAGGAACCGCTCGCTCTTGCGGAAGACGAAGGCAGCCTCTGCCTGTACAGCGCGCGCGAGATCCTCCGTCACGTGCTCCTCATCACACCCGTCGCAGCGGTAGAAGCGCTGCTCCACCGGCACGTCCACGCCGTGGATGCGGAACGTACCGGGCTCGCTGGCAAGGTGGAACACGCCGCCGCACGCGTGCTTCTGGCCCTCGAGAGTTTCTTCGTACATGACGCTCAGATCGGGCGTGAGTGATCCCATTCGTGAAACGAGACGACGACGGCGTACCGCTTCGAGTGCTCCATCAGCTCCAGCTTCAGCTTGAGCCAGAGGTCCCGCTCGTCATACTGCACCTGGTACACGTCTACCCAACCTCCGTCCTTCTCCTGCGCAAAACACCACCGTCCCTCGTCCAGCCCCAGCACCAGGTCCTTGATGGTCCCGAACACGTCCAGCACACCGTCGAGCACCCGAGGTCCATCCGTGTACTGCGCCTTGCGCGTCACGCGGAACTGCGCAAGTCCGGTGCACGCCCGCACCTGCTCCAGGGGATGGTGCGGTCCACCGTCGTACCGTCGGTCATCGCGCGGCATCAGCCCACGACCGCTCCCGCCACAGCACGGGCTCGCGGGTTGGCAGGAGAGCGCCGCCCTTCAGCCGTAGGGCCGTGGACGGTGAGTACGGTCGGTGAAAGGGCGGTCACAGAACGGCGGGTCTCGTCACAGGGATCGTAGCAAGAAGCTACTCAGCATACCTTTCTTCTCTCAGTTCCACAAGACACAAACCGCCAGATCCCTTAGCAGGCTGCTACCCCGGGAGTTGCGGTGAGTGCCCGGCGGGGACTACTCCGCGCGCCGCAGTTCGGGGATGCGCCAGACGGCCAGCAGCGTCACCAGGCCCAGGATCGCGATCCCCCAGAAGACCACGTGCAGGCTCTCCGCCAGGCCCGTGCGCAGCAGGGCCAGCACGGTGGTGTTCAGTTGGGCGGCGCGGGGCGCGGCCTCGCTCATCAGGTCCTGGATGCTGTCCATCGACACGCGCCCCTCCAGCCCCTCGCGCCCCAGGTAGCGCGCCATCTGAAAGTTCAGCACCCCGCCGAACAGCGCCGCCCCCAGCGCGTTCCCCAGAATGCGCATCAGCATGTTGGACGCGGTGGCCACGCCGCGCTGCCTCCACGCCACGCTGCTCTGGATGGCGACCAGCGACGTGGAGTTCGTCAGCCCCATCCCCACGCCGATGATGAAGGAGCCGATCCCCGCCGGCAGCGCGCCCCGCGGCGCCAGCACCGCGATGATCAGGCTCCCCGCCAGCAGGCAAACACCGCCCGCGCGTACCAGCCGCGGCACGCCCACGGAAAGGATGCTGCGCCCCGCCTGGTACGCCGCCAGCGGCCACCCCAGCGTCATCGCCGAGAGCGCGAAGCCGGCCAGCAGCGCGGATCCGCCCAGCACCCCCTGCACGTACGTCGGCAGAAAGGTGATCAGTCCGATCATCATGATCCCCGACGTGAGCGTGGCCACGTTGGCGTAGCCGATCAGCGGGTGCCGCCACAGCTCCAGGTGCATCAGCGGGTCCGGCGCGCGCCGCTCCTGCCACACGAACGCCGCCAGCGCTGCGACGAACACGGCGAACAGCGGGGCCACGTTCGTCCACCCCCACGTGCTCGCCTGCGTGAGCCCCAGCATCAGGCAACCCACGCCCACGAGCAGGAGGATCGCGCCCGGGTAGTCGATCCGCCGCCGCGCCTGGTGCTCCACGGTTTCGTGCAGGTAGACGGCGATCATCGCCACGGCCGCGATGCCGAAGGGGATGTTGATCCAGAAGATCCACGGCCAGCCGATGCTGTGCACGATGAGTCCGCCGGCCAGCGGCCCCACGATGGACGACACGCCCCACAGGCCGCTGATGTATCCCTGGATGCGCCCTCGCTCCTCCAGCGGGTACAGGTCCGCCGCCAGCGTGGTGATCACCGGCTGCACGGCGCCCGCGCCCAGCCCCTGAAGAAAGCGGAAGGCCACCAGCATCACCATGGTCGTCGCGAAGCCGCAGAGAACCGAACCGGCGAGGAAGACGATCACGCCGCCGATGAACACCGGCTTGCGGCCGATCACGTCCGACAGCTTGCCGAACATGGGGATGGTGACGGCCTGCATCAGCAGGTACGACGAAAACACCCAGCTGTACAGCGAGAACCCGCCCAGTTCGGCGGCGATGCTGGGGAGCGCCGTGGCCACGATGGTGCTCTCGATGGCCGACATGAACATGGCCAGCAGCAGCGCCGCGAATACCAGCGAGCGATGGGTGGTGGATTCCTTCACGTGTGGCTTTCCGGACCATCCGGTGGATGACGGGCCGCGGCACCCCATGGCCGCGGCGCGGGCCACAAGATCGGTGCACGCCGCGCCCGCCGCCACCACGACCGCGCCGTTCCCGCGGGCCTCTCCGCGCGCCCGGGCCGGCCGCGCGACACCCCCCGGCGCCGGGCTCCGGGCCGTGACGGGGCAGGACCGCACTTTCTCGTCACGGAACGTGCGGCACGCATGCGTCCTGGCGGATCACGTATGTATCAGCCCTTGACGGATCGAACGCACGTTCGCTATACTGTTGGCTCGCCGTCCAAAGCCAAGTCGTTACGCAACAACCGGTTAGCCATTCCGGGACGGCCCCTTCCCCCCACCACCGACAAAGGCACCCCGGCCGCGAGGCCGGTCCGCAAAGCCAGGGGTCTCGCCGCGCGAGACGGCCCAGCCGCCGAAGAGGTAACGCCGCCGGTCGCACACCGGCAAAACCCTCCGTGTCCGTGGAGTTCCTCATGAGGCGTGTCGCCCCGCTGTTCCTGTCCGGCCTGGCCGTGCTCGCGGCCTGCTCCGACGATCTCACCCCGGTTGAGCCCGCGTTCGCGCCGGCCTTCTCCGAGTCCGCCACCGACGGCTCGGGCACGTACCTGGTCCGCTTCAAGGGCAACGGTGTGCCCGCCGGCTTCGCGTCGCAGGTGGCGGCGCTGGGCGGTGAGGTGATCTTCGCCCACCCCGTGGGCGTGGCCGCCGTGAGCGGCCTGACCACCGCCGCGGCCGGCCAGCTGGCGGCTTCGGGGAGCGTGGCCGCGGTGGACGCCGACGCCGAAACCCTGCTGGAAGAGGGCGACGCCACCACGGTGGAGGGCGGCGAGGCCTCGGTGGCCAGCCCGTCCAACCCGGCCACGGCCATCCGCTACCCCCGCCAGTGGAACCTGCAGGTGATCGAGGCCAGCAAGGCGTGGAACGCCGGCAAGCTGGGCAACGTCAAGGTGGGGATTCTGGACACCGGGCTGGACTACCTGCACCCGGACCTGGTGGGCCGCGTTGACCTGGCCCTGTCGCGCTCGTTCCTGTCGGCCGCCGAAAACGCCCGCGTGCAGGCCGCCTTCCCCGGCGCGCACGAGATCGCGGACCTGAACTACCACGGCACGCACGTGGGCAGCACCGTGGTCAGCAACGGCTACCTGGCCGCCGGCGTGACCTCGGGGGTGACCCTGGTGGGTCTCAAGGTCTGCTCGCCCGGCACCGCCGCCAACGGCTTCCGCGGCAGCTGCCCCACCAGCGGCACGCTGGCGGCCATCCTGTACGCGGCCGACCACGGCATCCCGGTCATCAACCTGAGCCTGGGCGGCACCTTCAACCGCCGCAACGCCAGCGCCGCGGGCGGCTTCGGCCCCTCGTTCCTGGCCACGATCAACCAGGTGTTCAACTACGCGCACCGCAAGGGCACCACCGTGGTGGTCTCGGCCGGCAACAGCGCGCTGGACATCGACCACGACGGCAACGGCTACAAGTCGTACTGCAGCGTGCCCACGGTGATCTGCGTGTCGGCCACCGGCCCCACCAGCGCCACCACGGTGAACGGTCCCTGGGCCAACATCGACGCCCTGGCCGGCTACAGCAACTACGGCCGCTCGGCCATCACCGTGGCTGCCCCCGGCGGCAACGGCGTGTCGGTGACGGGGGCGTGCTCCGGCTTTACCGTCGTGACCAGCATCCTGGCCTGCCGCGACCGCTTCTTCACCTCGCCCAACAACTGGTCGGCGTTCTCGGTGGGGCTGAGCGGCACCAGCATGGCGGCGCCGCACGTGTCCGGCCTGGCGGCGCTCATCGCCAGCGAGGGTGACACGGACCCGGCCCGCATCCGCGCCCGCCTTACGCAGGGTGCGGACGACCTGGGCCAGCCCGGCACCGACCCGGCCTACGGCAGGGGCCGCATCAACGTGGGTGGCAGCCTGGGGCTGTAATCCAGCGCCCTGTTCGCTGAACAGAACGCGGGGCGGTGCCGGTCGGCGCCGCCCCGCGCTTCTTTTTTCCCCCATTATCGCACCTCCCGCCATGATCCGTTAAATTGCGGAACCCCTGCTGTCTCTGACGCAGGGGCGTTCCGCGTCCACCCCCGGAGGGAGGAGTTCCCGATGAACAAGATCAGGCTGAACCTGGCACGCCTGCAGGTGGATTCGTTCGAGACGACGGGTGAGGAGGGGACGGAGCGCGGCACGGTGCACGGGCACTGGAGCGTGCCCGGCACCTGCGATGCCCGCGCGGCCACGTGCCAGTACGGCGGCACCTGCGGCCCCGGCTGCCCCTCGCGCGACATCCGCTTCTGCACCAGCGACTGCGTGTGAGGCGCCGAAGCAGCCATCGCGAACGCACAAAAGGAGGAGCGGAGGATGACCATCCCCTGCTCCCTTTTCACGCGCGTGGGGATGCAGCGCCGGGGCCTCACGCCAGAACAAGTCATCCTGCGTCATCCGGCGCTGTGCGCACCCCGTACCATGCAAGTCGCCCACGCCGCGGCTGTCATTTCGAAGGAGGCGCCCGCGTGATTGCCGCCGGTGCAGGAACCCGGGGCGCCGACTGAGAAATCAATTCACCCGTGCTGGTGACCCGCCCTCTCGCTCCGCGCTCGCCCCGAGTTTTCTTGCCGTCCACGTATCCAGCGCTACGCGCACCCTGTACCATGAAAGTCTCCCACGCCGCGGCTGTCATTTCGAAGGAGGCGCCGGCGTGCTCGCCGCCGGTGCAGGAACCCGGGGCGCCGACAGAGAAATCTACTCACCCGGGCAGGTGACCCGCCCTCTCGCTCCGCGCTCGCCCCGAGTTTCTTGCCGTCCACGTATCCAGCGCTACGCGCACCCTGTACCATGCAAGTCGCCCGGCGCCACGGCTGTCATTTCGAAGGAGGCGCCCGCGTGATTGCCGCCGGTGCAGGAACCCGCGGCGCCGACTGAGAAATCTACTCACCCGTGCTGGTGACCCGCCCTCTCGCTCCGCGCTCGCCCCGAGTTCCCAGGATGACCGCGTGGCCCGGGGCTGTCTGGCAGACACCCTCTCAGGGCGGCGGGAGCGCGGACGGGGCGAAGCGGATGCGGCGCAGCGCGCGCATAGGGTCGCCAGACCTCGTCCACGGCCCC
>DATABT010000841.1:0-4151 GCA_036259455.1 Longimicrobium sp.
GCCACTTCTGGTACGACGCGGCCAGGTACTGGTCGATCATCACCTGCGCGCCGTTCACGAAGTCGCCGAACTGCGCCTCCCACAGCACCAGCGCCTGCGGATCGCCCACGCTGTAGCCGTACTCGAAGCCCACCACCGCCATCTCCGAGAGCGGCGAGTTGTGGATCTCGAAGCTCGCCTTCGCCTGCGGGAGCGTGTGAAAGACGTTGAGCGGCGCGCCCGTACTGGCGTCGCGCAGCACGGCGTGGCGGTGGCTGAAGGTGCCGCGCTCCACGTCCTGCCCCGTAAGCCGGACGGGCGTGCCCTCCGCCAGCAGCGACGCGAACGCCAGCGCCTCCGCGTGCCCCCAGTCGATGTTCGGCTCGCCGTTCTCCGCCTCCCCGCGCTTCTGCAGCACCTTCTCCAGGCGCGCGTTGGGCGTGAAGCCCTCCGGCCGCGCGAGCAGGGCCCGGTTCAGTTCCAGCAGCGTGTCCCTGGGCACCGCCGTGGCGCGCGGGGCCTTGCCGTTGCGAGACGGCGGGTCGTCGTGCACGCTGACCTTCGGCTTGTCACCGAGCGACTCGAGCACGCGGCCCAGCTCGTCCAGCACGCGCTGGTAGGCGGCGTCGGCCTCCTCGCGCGTCACGACGCCGTCGTCCACCAGCCGGTTGGCCAGTGCCTCGCGGGCCGTGGGGTGGTCCTTGATCACGCCGTACATCACCGGCTGGGTAAAGAGCGGCTCGTCGCCCTCGTTGTGCCCCCAGCGGCGGTAGCCCACCAGGTCGATGACGAAGTCCTTTTCCCACCGCACGCGGTACGCGTGGGCCAGCCGCGCCACGGCCAGGCACGCCTCCGCGTCGTCCGCGTTCACGTGGACCACGGGGACCTCGAAGCCCTTGGCCAGATCGCTGGAGTAGCGGGTGGAGCGCCCCTGCTGCGGGTCGGTGGTGAAGCCGACCTGGTTGTTGGCGATGATGTGGAGGGTCCCGCCGACGGTGTAGCCGGCCAGGCTCTGCATGTTCAGCGTCTCCGGCACCACGCCCTGCCCGGGAAACGCCGCGTCGCCGTGGATCAGCACGCCCAGCGCGCGGGAAGGCTGCAGCCTGGGCATGCCCGGGGCCGAGGTATCGTCCTGCGCGGCGCGGGTCATCCCCACCACCACGGGGTCCACGAACTCCAGGTGGCTGGGGTTCGGAGACAGGCGGACGCGCACCTTGCGCCCGTTCACCTGGTACTCGTCGTCCCACCCCATGTGGTACTTCACGTCGCCGGACGGCTCGTCGGAGTTCTGCTCGGCGTCCTGCCCGGCCGCCTGCTGCGCCACCTTGAAGCCGGCCAGCATCATCGCGTACGGCTTGCGCAGCACGTGGGTGAGCACGTTCAGCCGGCCGCGGTGCGCCATGCCGATCATCACCTCGTCCGCGCCGGCACCGGCCGCTTCGGCAATGATCTCGTCCAGCATGGGGACCATGGCGTCGGTCCCCTCGATGGAGAAGCGCTTCTGCCCGAAGAAGGCGCGGTGCAGAAAGCGCTCGAAGCCCTCCACCTGCGACAGCCGCTCCAGCAGCGCGCGGCGGCGCTCCGCGGGAAGCGGCTGCGCGTAGGTGCCGTTTTCGATGGCCTCGCGGATCCAGGCGCGCTCCTCGGGGTCGGGCAGGTGCAGGAACTCGTATCCCACCGTGCCCATGTAGATCCGGCGCAGGCGCTGGATCTCGTCCAGCGCGCTGGCGGAGCGGGGGTCGTGGCCGAACACGGCGTTGGCCGGGAGCCGCGCCAGGTCGTCTTCGGTCAGGTTGTAGCGCGAAAGCTCCAGCACCGGGTCCGGCGGCGGGTCGGCGCCCAGCGGGTCCAGCCGGGCGGCGGTGTGGCCGCGCGCGCGGATGGTGCGCCCCAGCCCGCGCACCTCGAACACCTGTTGCAGGTCCGCCGGCGCCGCCGGAGCGGCCTGCGCGGGCGCCGCGGAGGGCACCGTCCCGGCCTCCAGCGCGGCGATGTCGGCGGGGGAGACGGAGGCGAAGTATGCGCGCCATCCCTCGTCCACGGACGCGGGGTCGCGCTGAAAGCGCTCGTACAGCTCGAGCACGTAGCCCGCGTTGGGGCCGTGAAAGCGACGCTCAGCCATTGGGGTCCAGCCTCGTGGTGGCGCACCGCTCCGGATGCGCCCGTAAGCCCTGCCGCCGTCGGGGCGGAGGGCGAGCCGCGTGAATTTACGAAGCGGCCGCCCCCGCCGCTACCGGCCGCGGCGCGTGGAGAAACGCATCACGCACGGTGCGGACCGGAACGGGGGCATCGCCGTCCGGGGAAAAAGGGAGAACCGGCCCCTCCCCGCTCGTGCCTCGCCGGAGAGGGGAGCTTCGTCGGTCGCGCGCAGGCGGTTGTGTGTGGTCAGGTGCGGAGTGGCGCTCCCTCCTGAGAAAGTCGCCTCGACAGAAGCCCCTCATCGCCCGCAACAACCGACTCTCTGATGTGATGGGAGGGCCCCGCGTCTACAGGCGCTGAATCGAAAAGGGGACTCGGACGAGGTCCGTCGGGCGGGGCGTGGCACCTGCCCGGACGAGTAGATTTCTCAGTCGGCGCCACGGGTTCCTGCACCGGCGGGGATCACGCGGGCGCCTCCTTCGAAATGACAGACTCTGCGTGGCCGCCTTTCGTGGTACAGGGTGCGCGGAGCGCCGGATGACTCAGGAAATCATATTCTACTTATCTCCGAAATCTCCCCCTCTCCGCGAGGAACGAGCGGGGAGGGGCCGGGGGAGGGGCCCACGTGAAGCGGCCCGGGCACGCGATCGCGCACCCGGGCCGTCTTTCAACCATCGAACCGGGTTCCGGCCTACTGGATGGACTGCAGCTGGACGACGACGGGCTGGCCGACCAGTTCCTGCTTGAGCACCACGTGCGGGGCGTCGGCGCGCAGCCACAGGGTCATGGCCGCGGAGCCGCCGGTGGACGACACGCGGAACGCCTGAAAGGTGCCGGCGGGCACCGTCACGCTCTCCGCCACGCCCACGGCAAAGGTCACGGGGGCCACGGCGCCCGTGCTGGTGTTGAAGACGGGGATCACGATCGTCTTCCCCTCCGCCAGGTCGGCGACGGAGAGCATCGCCTCGTCCATCTGGCTGAAGGCCGAGCCGGCGACGGCCTCCGCGTCGAAGGTCTTGTTGCCGCCGGCCTGCGGAGGCATCTGCCCGGTGCCCACGAAACGGCCGTTCTCCACCCGCACCTGCGCGCGCCCCTCGAAGGCGCCGGCGTACGTCTCCTCGTACGTCCGCGGCTCCCAGTCCGGTCCCCACACGCCGGTGATGGTCTGCTGCACGGGGCCGAAGCTGCCGCTCATCGAATGCTTCCAGCCGTCGCCCTCGCGCGCCAGCGTGGTGCTCATCCGGCCGATGGGGTTGCCCCCCGCCAGGATCTCGTACTCCGCCGTGTACGGCCGCAGGCGCGAGATGTCGAACGATTCGTCCGAGGCGCGCACCTGCAGCGCGGAGCGGTCCATCGGCCGCCCTTCGGCATCCATCAGCTCCACGGGGGCGATGCCCTCCAGCCCGGCGAGGACACGGCCCGCGTCCCCCACCACCGTCACGACCAGCGAGTCGGGGCGCAGGTAGCGGGCGGCCACGCGGCGCACGTCATCCACCGTGACCGCGGAGATGCGCTCGCGGCGCTGCAGCAGATCCTCGATGGGCAGCCCCTTCAGCCGGGTGAGCGCCACCTGCGCGGCCACGTCGTCCGCCGTCTGGATGCCGATGGGGAACGAGCCCACCAGGTATCCCTTGGCCGCCTCCAGCTCCTCCGCCGTCACCGGGTGCGTGGCGATGCGGCGCAGCTGGACCAGCATCTCCGCCACGGCGCTGTCCGTCACCTCGCTGCGGACGTCCATCCCCGCCATCAGCCGGCCGACGTCGCGGGGGCGGTCCACGTCCGTCCACGCGCCGTACGTCCACCCCTTCTGCTCGCGCAGGATGGCGAACAGGCGCGAGTCGGTGCCGCCGCCCAGGATCTTGTTCAGCACCAGGAGCGCGGGATAGTCCGGCTCCGCGGCGCGGATGGTGGGGCGGCCGGCGCGCACGCTGGACTGCACCGCGCCGGGGCGATGGACCAGCAGGATGCGCGTGGGCGTGGACGCCGGGATGCCCGTGTACGCCGGCCGCGGCGCCTCCCCGCCCCGCCAGCCG
>DATABT010000842.1:0-5074 GCA_036259455.1 Longimicrobium sp.
GTGGCCGGCCTGGTGACGACGGTGATCGGGGCCGTGGGCGGGGGAAAGGACCCCGACCTCAAGACCATGACGCGCGGCCAGAGCGAGTCGTGGACGGCGCGCGGCCCGTCGGCCACGGTGCAGGAGCGCCACGGTACCGACCGCGTGCGCGTGCTGCTGGGCGAGCGGATGGTGCAGGGCGCCATCGTGATGGGCTCGCAGGTCCTTTCGCATCCACTCGCCCGCCTGGTGGCGGACCGGGTGGACGTTTCCTCCATCCGCGCCGCCTGCGCCGCCGATCCCCCCACGGCGCTGCGGCGGCTGCTCGATTTCCATGACCAGCGCTACGGCGACCGCGCGGCGGCCCGTTGAGCTGGGGCTGGCGCTCGCCGCCATCGCCCTGGTCACCGTCATGTACCTTCCGCTCGCGGCGGACGGCCCCCCCGCGCCGCGCGGGCTCGTCGGCCACCTGCTGGGGATTACCGGCATTCTGCTGATGGTGTTCGCGGAGACGGCGTACACCTGGCGCAAGAAGGTCACGCGCGAGGGGTACGGGCCGCTGCGGCACTGGATGCAGGCGCACGTCTTTGCCGGGCTCGTGGGGCCGTACCTGGTCCTTCTCCACAGCGCCTTCCAGTTCCGCGGGCTGGCCGGCGTGCTGTCGCTGATGGTGCTCGTCGTCGTCGCCAGCGGGCTGGTGGGACGGTTCGCGTACACCGCCGTTCACAAGCGGCCGGGCGTGCCCGGCGCGCGGCGGGCACTGGCGGTCTGGTGGCTGCTGCACGTTCCCGTCGCGGCGGCGATGTTCGTATTGGCCGCCGTGCACGTGGCCGGCGCGCTGTACTACGCCTCGTTCCTTCGCTGAGCGCCCGTGCGCTTCTCCTCCTCCCTCACCCGCTGGGCGCTGGCCGCCGCCGCCGTGGCCGCCGTGGCGGTGCTCGCTGCCTGGGCCGCGACGGGCGGGGGGATGCTGAGCCCCGGCCGCCTGCACGCGGGGCGGGATGGGGGGATGCCGATCGGCGGTGTGGCCTCGCACGCGGAGCTTTCCCGCCAGTGCGCCATGTGCCACGCGCCGCCGCTGGGACGCGAGCGGATGGCGGACCGCTGCGCCGCCTGCCACGTGGAGATCCGCGCCGAGCTGGGCGATACCACGCAACTGCACGGCATCCTGCCGAATGGCGAGGCGTGCCTGCAGTGCCACGTGGAGCACCGTGGCCCCACCGCCGTGCTGACGGACTTCAGCGGCGAAGGCTTCGCGCACGAGCGCCTGGGCTTCTCCCTCGCCGCGCACCAGGAGCTGGCGGCGGGCGGCCCGTTCGTCTGCTCCAGCTGCCACGTGGAGCAGACCTTCCGCTTCGCCGAGGCCACCTGCGCGCAGTGCCACGGCGCGTACCAGGCCGCGTTCACCGCCGCGCACGTGGCCGACTGGGGGCGTGCCTGCACCGCCTGCCACGACGGCGTGGACCGCTTCTCCGCATTCGACCACCAGGTCGTGGGATTCCGGTTGACGGGAAGCCACGTCCAGGCGCCGTGCACGGGATGTCACGTGGAAGTCCGCGCGCTCGCGGCGTTCACGAATGCGCCGGAGACGTGCATCGGCTGCCATCGCCCGGACGACCCGCACCGCGGCCAGTACGGCTCCGACTGCGCCGCGTGCCACAACACGGGCGACTGGAACGACGCGGAGTTCGACCACACCTTTCCGCTGGACCACGGGGGCGAGGGCGTCATCGAGTGCCGTACCTGTCATCAGCAGATGCCCGGCTTCCGCACCTACACCTGCTACAGCTGCCACGACCAGCGGGAGATGGTCGCCGAGCACCTGGACCAAGGCATCCCCAGCATCCGCAACTGCGCCAGCTGCCACCCCACCGGCCGTGAGCGCGAAGCCGACGCCTTCCGCCGCGGCGACGATCGCGGGGAGGATGATCGCGGCCGGGGACGGGGGCGAGGGCGCGGCGGTCGCGGCGCGTGACGGGCCCCGCCCCCGGCGACGCCTGAGAGCGCGCCACCCCCTCCCGCAAACCGCGCGGGAGGAGGTGTACACCCCCGTTGCTGCCACGCATGGATTCCAGGCGCGTGCAGTTCTCCCCCTCTCCGCGAGGAACGAGCGGGGAGGGGGCGGGGGGGAGGGGCCCCGGTTTGCCGCCCCGCCGCTTCGCCGTATATTCGGGCACCGGCGCGGGGGCCGAGTGTATCCCGCCCGAGCAAACACCGTCTGGTTGCACTGCCGGCCGCGCGCCGGCTTTTTCAGGGATCGATAGATGGCGCGTCTGTTCCGCACCAAGGAAGAGGGAAAGAAGTCGCTCTGGGACCGCATCGTCGACGTCGCGCTGACGGACGTCACGGTGCTGGTGAAGGGGCTGGACGAGGGGTCGCTGGAGGGGCTGGAGGAGACGCTGATCGCGGCGGACTTCGGCGTTCCCGCCACGCTGCGCCTGGTGGAGGTGGTCGAGACGCTGGCGGAGCGCGGCGTGGCCAGGTCGCAGCGCGACTTTCTGCGCGCGGTGCGCGAGGAGATCGTCGCAATCCTGCGCGCCGGCCGCAGCGACACCGCGCTGCGCTTCAACTACGACGGCGGGCCGACCGTCTTCCTCATCGTCGGCGTGAACGGGGTGGGCAAGACGACGACCATCGCCAAGCTGGCGCACCGCCTGACCCGCCAGGGCCGCAAGGTGATGATCGCCGCGGGCGACACCTTTCGCGCGGGGGCCATCGAGCAGCTCAAGCGCTGGGCGGACCGCGTGGGGTGCGATTTCGTGGGGAGCGAGCCGGGCCGCGACCCCGCCGCCGTGGCCTTCGACGCGCTGGAGCAGGCGACGGCAAAGGGGACGGACGTGCTGATCATCGACACCGCCGGCCGCCTGCACACGCAGAACGACCTGATGAAGGAGCTGGAGAAGGTGCAGCGCGTGGTCGCCAGGAAGCAGGAGGGCGCGCCGCACGAGACCCTGATCGTTCTGGATTCCACCGTGGGCCAGAACGCGATGGCGCAGCTCCGCACCTTCGGGCAGACGCTGCCGCTGACCGGCATCGTGCTGACCAAGATGGACGGCACCGCGCGGGGCGGCATCGTGGTGGCCCTCAAGGAGGAGTTCGACCTGCCGGTAAAGTTCATCGGCGTCGGCGAAAAGATGGACGACCTGCTCCCCTTCGAGATCGAGGCCTTCGCGAAGGAAGTGCTGGAGGTGTGAGCGGCGCGTAGCGGGCCTCGCGCCGAAGCGAGTAAAGTCGCCGCGACAACCGCGGAAGCCCCGCAAACCCCGCGGGGCTTCCGCGAAGGCGCACATCACGTGTTCCTTGCCGCGATTCAATCGCCCCGCCGGGGCCAGCTCCCTGCATGCCCTCCGCGCCCCAGATCACTCACGCGCTCACGCACTCACTCACGTACTCGTCGTTGCCCACGTACACGGACCTGGACCGGCCCGCGCAGTTCCTCAAGGGCGTGGGTCCCAAGCGGGCGGACCTGCTGGCAAAGCTGGGTCTGATGACCGCGCGGGACGTGCTCTTTCACGTCCCTCACCGGTACGAGGACGCCTCCACCGTCACCAAAATCAAGGCGCTGGAACCGGGGATGGACTGCACCATCGTCGGCCGCGTCGTATCCAAGGGCGTGCTCCCCACGCGCCGGGGGCTGCGGATCTTTCAGGCCGTGGTGCGCGATTCCACCGCGCTCATCGAGTGCTCCTGGCCCGGCCAGCCGTTTCTGGATCGTACCATCCAGCGCGGTGACCTGCTGCTGCTGCGCGGCATCGTCCGCTTCTACCACGGCCGCCAGTTCCAGCCGCGCGAGTTCACCGTCCTGGCGCGCGAAAACGAAGAGGCCGCGGAGGAAAGCGGCACCATCTTCCCCGTCTATCCCGCCACCGAAGGCCTCACGCACCGCCAGGTCCGCACGCTCATCGCCGAGAACCTGGACGAGCTGCTGCGCCAGGCCAGGGACGAGGACCGGCTGCCGCCGGACATCCGCGAGCGCGCCGGCGTGGCCCCCATGGCGCAGGCGCTGGAGTGGCTGCACCGGCCCGGTTCGCTGGCGGAGGCGGAGCAGGGAAGGCGGCGGCTGGCGTTCGAGGAGCTCTTCTTCCTCCAGCTTCTGTACGCGCAGGCGCACCACCGCGCCGCCATGGAGCGGCCGGGCATCGCCTTCGAGCGCCGCGACAACCTGGTCAAGCCCTTCCACAGGTCGCTCCCGTTCTCGCTGACCGCCGCGCAGAAGCGGGTGCTCAAGGAGATCGGCGAGGACATGTCCAGCCCGCGGCGCATGAACCGGCTGCTGCAGGGCGACGTGGGATCGGGCAAGACCGTCGTCGCGCTCTACTCCATGCTGCGCGCGGTGGAAAACGGCCACCAGGCGGCGCTGATGGTCCCCACGGAGATCCTGGCCGAGCAGCACGCGCGCACCGTGCAGAAGCTGCTGGACGGACTTCCCGTCGGCGTGACCCTCCTCACCGGCCGCCTCTCGACCAGGCAGTGGAAGGAGGTGAACTACCGGATCGCCACGGGAGACGCGGACATCGTGGTGGGCACGCACGCGCTCATCCAGGAGGGCGTGCAGTTCCGCAAGCTGGGGCTGGTGGTGGTGGATGAGCAGCACCGCTTCGGCGTAAAGCAGCGCCTGGCCATCCAGGAGATGGGCGAGAACGCCGACACGCTGGTGATGAGCGCCACGCCCATCCCGCGCTCCCTGGCGCTGACGCTGTACGGCGACCTGGACATCTCCGTGCTGGACGAGCGCCCGCCCGGCCGCCGCCCCATCAAGACGGCGCTGCGGTCGGAATCCTCGCATCCCCGGGTGCTCCAGTTCGTCCGCGACGAGGTGCGGAAGGGGCGGCAGGCGTACATCGTCTATCCGCTCGTCGAAGAGTCGGAGAAGGTGGAGCTCAAGGCGGCGACCGCGGAGTTCGAGCAGCTGCGGCAGGTGTTTCCCGAGCTGCGGCTGGCGCTCATCCACGGCCAGATGCCGGGGGAGGAGAAGGACCGTACCATGCGCGCCTTCGCCGCCGGCGAGGTGGACGTGCTGGTATCCACGACGGTGATCGAGGTGGGGATCGACGTCCCCAACGCCACGGTGATGGTGATCGAGCACGCCGAGCGC
>DATABT010000843.1:0-7414 GCA_036259455.1 Longimicrobium sp.
CCAAGCGCGGGGAGGCCGAAGGTCGTGTGGAATTACGCGCAGGTCTTGGACTCGGCCGAAACCTGGGTCGCGTCGATCGGGGTCGCCGTCGCCGTACCGGCCGCGTACGTGAAGGTGAAGTACTTCGCGGTCGGAGCCGTCCAGCCCACGTTGATCAGGTCGTTGATCGAGGCGGCGTCGCCGCCGTTCTGGTCCTGGTAGGTCAGCGCCAGCGTGCAGATCTGCTTGAGCACCGGGCCGGCTTCCGACTGCTTGGCGTTCCGCGACACGGCGTTGAACTTGGGGATCGCGATCGCGGCCAGGATGCCGATGATGACGACCACGATCATGAGCTCGATGAGCGTGAAGCCCTTCTTGTTCCGCAGGTTGCGCATGGGAGTGTCCTCGGTGGGTGTGTTGGGTACTTCAGCGCGTTCTTGCGCTGCCGGCCTCCGGTAAGGCAACGGGTATGCCGGACTCTGGCATTCCGCCAAGTTGTTGCAAGAGGGACGTTTACGAGCACGGCAGGGCGCACGGCCAGCGGAAATCGGGCGGAATCCTGCACTGTTCCATGCAGATTGCCATGGACCGGCTGCTCCCGCGGCACGGCACAGAACCGACCATGCCGCAGCCAGCAGTTCGGAGCCCGGAACGTGACGGCGCCCCGCACGATGGCTCGTACGGGCGCCACCGCCCCCATGGCGAACTCTCGTACCGGTGGGAGCTCACCGCGACGAGCGTTCCAGCCAGGCCGCGGCCTGCTCCAGGCGAATGCGCTGCCGCCCCCCCGTGGCGGAGCGTCGCATCCCTTCCCTGAGCGCCTGGCCCAGCGCGCGCCGCGACGACGGCGATGCGTAGCGGCCCGAGGACTCGACGATGTGCGTGAAGGCGGTCTGGTCCGCCAGGGCGGCGTTGATCCGCACGCGCGCAGCCACGGAACGCAGGAGCGCCTCCGGCTGCCGCCGCAGCAGCAGCTCCGTCTGGGCGACCGCCACGTTGAAAGGCAGCCGCCGGGTTTCAAAGGCGGCCAGGTACTCTCGCATTCTCTCCTGCTCATTCAGCGGCGCGAACAGCGCGGCTCCGGCATTGTGGCGCCACCCCTCGGGTTTCGCGGCGTCGAGCATCAGTGATCGCAGGTAGTCGCGAATCCGAGGCGAATCCGATTGTTGAAGCGCAATCCAGAACTCCAGCCGGGCGTCCGGAGCATCGCCCCGGCGGACGGCGGCATCCAGTTGTCCGATGTACCACTGCTCCACCCGCTCGTCGTTGCAGGTGCCGAGCGGAACGGCCCACGCCAACGCCAGGTCGCTCACCCGCTGGCGCGACAGGTTGGCCGCCAGCAGCCGGTCCAGGCCACGCCGCTGCCACGGGGCAAGTCGGGGGCACCCCTCCAGCAACAGGTGCGGCTGCCAGTTCGAAACCGCACCCCGGTGCAGCCAGTGCGCGACGAGGCTGTCCACTCGAGATGATTCCTGTGCCGCCGCGGCGGGGGCGGAGAGAACGAGGATGCAGGTGGCCGGCAGAATTCGGGCACGAATCCGCAGGATTGTCATCAGTAGGCGCGGGTGCATCTGTAATCCGGGTGGGGGGCGAAAGCAGGGGCCGCGCTCTTGGGCGCATCTCCTTCCGGCAAGACGATCCAGGGCAGGTGGTCGGCGAACGTCACGGAAGAAACCGTTTCATAGACGGGCGCGTTGGAAAAGTTGCTGTGCACACGGTCGTGATCCCCCGCGGCGGCCAGAGACTTGATCCCCTCGATCCTCACGATCTCAGCGATGCGCAACGCGGACGTCGCATCCTGCGCCACGACTCCTTCCAGGATGGCCGGCACACGCCCACACGTCTCCAGTGACGTCGCAGCCAGTTCGAACTGTCCCTGGTGTCCTCTCCCGCTCGCCATGCCGTAGCTCTCATGTGCCACGACACCGAGCAGGAACGCCGTCGAGTCGGGATGCGCGGGCATGATGTCGTTCGGGCCCGTGCGACGGGCGGCCAGAAGACCGCGATTGGTTAACAGCGTGCCCGGAGCGAGAGTGTAATCGAATTTGGGAACCTCGCGGCCGGTTAGCCACGTCAGGATCGCCATTCCCCGCGTGCTCCGGACGAGTGGCTGGTGCATGTACCATAGTCCACGGTTCGGGCCGGAGGACACCTGGTCGAATGCGTAGCCACCATGAATCAATTGGGCGGGTGTGGCCTCGCCCGTGCGGGTGTCGAAGTTGCGCCCAAAGGTCGTCCCCGAGCCGTGCTGATTGAAAAGGGGCAGCGTCGAGTCGGTAGGGATGTTATGGATCTCCGCGTCGAACTCGACGGGAAGATCGCCAAACGTGCCACCGCCCCTGGGCGTTACGGAAAACAACGACGTATCGTGCGTAACAACGCCGCCGTAGCTCGCGTGGACGATGACCCGCCCCCCGAGCACGGCGGGACCGGACCACGTTCTCATTCCCTGCCCGGCAGAATCGATCGCCTGCGGTGGCTCAAACTTCCTGGCGCTCGGATGAGGAAAAACCGCGACAGAATCCCCCTCATAGCGCCAGTTGAATGCGATTTGGCTTGAGTCCACCTGATGGGCCCATGTCGCCTCGCACTTGACGCTGGCAGCCCGGGTCACCGTGGGCGTACAGTTCATCGACACCGTGAACGGCACCACCCGCACCACCTCGCTCCGCACATCCACCGGGGCGCTCTCCACGTACGTCCTCGCGCGCATGCGCCCGCTGCGTCCAGGCGCATAGTTGCAGGTGCGTCCGCGACATTCCTGAATCACTTCCCCGCTGAGCAGGGTATTCGGAACGGCCGCGGTGTCGCCCGCATACCACGTCCAAATTACATCTGCGGTGTCGCGAGAAGGTTCCCGCAGCCGCAAATCGCCCCAGGTGCTGGCCGTGAACGTCGCGCTGGTACCGGTTACGATCACCGCAGGCGCATCGACCCTCAATGGTTCGAAGATCTGCGTCGCGGTGATGGTATTCGCCCGCTGTACGTGGTATACCTCGATGTTGACACGCTCCCACCACGGTGTTGGCTCCAACACCGTCTCACTGGGTGCACACCAGATCTTGTCGATGCAGTACCCGCTGGTGACCGTCTTGATGTACCCACCCGGGTCGCGAGAGTACCAGAGTTCCGCGGGCGTGCTACCAATCCGCACGAGCACAATCAGATCCTCGCCATTCGGGGCAGGCCACGTGAAGGCTTCACCTACTGGTCCCCCGAGAAACAGGTGTGTCGTTGCCCGTCCCGTAGCCAGTTGTGTTTCCGCGGCTGTATAGGTTTCCTTGAGTTGCGGCGGCCCCGGCCACCACGGGCCGGAAACGAGTTCCACGCGGCCGGAGAGCGTGAGCAGCACGTAGGAATTGGCGGGGAGGAGCGGAAAGCCGTCAGCAAGCCGCGGTGCTACCCTCGTGGTTACGGAACCGTGCGTGGGTGCGACCACGATCGGGGTCATCGTTTCTCCCACCAGGGCCGATGTCGGAGCCTCGTCTTGAGCCGGCAACGTGGGCTGACCAACCAGGCGCGGCTGTGGCGAGGCCGGGTCGCGGAGATCGCAGCCGGACGCAAAGAGCACCAGGCCGAGCAGCAGTCCCCCGCAGTGCAGACCTGCGTATGCCCGTGGTACGACAGGGGCACATGTACGACGGATCATTGCGTCTCGTTGTGAAGGGCTGAGGGGTTCCGGAACCGCGACACGAGGACGGACGCACTCCGTTCGGGGGAGCCGGTTTGGTTCGACGGAGCGGCGGTCCCGCCAAACTCTGCATGGTGCTGCCGGCAGGTCCGCGCGGATAGGGGGGAGAATCGCGTAGCGGACCAGTGCTACCGTATCAGTTTTATGAAGTGTCGGAAAATACATTGATCGCCGCAGAAGTCAAGCCCTTTGTCCGCCGGTGGGCGCCGCGTTTGCGCCGAAAATTCTGACGTGGCGCCCGCTACGCCCACCGTCTACTCCCAGAAAGCGCGCCTGGTTCAATTCCGCAGCACGCGCCCGACCGCGGACACCGTCAGGCTCACGGGCGGATGGTTTCCCTGGCTCACGCTCATCGTGCGGTTGTTGAAGCCCACCAGCAGGCCGCGCGAGTTGAAGACCACGTCGCTGGACTGGTTGCTGGCCAGGCACACGGGCGCGCCGTCCAGCCGCAGGTTCACCAGGACCACCTGGCTGTCGGGCCACACCTTCACGCGGTACCGGTATCCCGCCGCCCCGTTGCGAGGCGACGGGCAGTCCTCCGACGGCTCGATCTCCAGCCAGGCGCGGCCGCCCGTGCGCACGGCGAGGTGGCGCGTGTACATCAGGTGTCCGGCCACGCGGTTCAGCGCGCCGCGGCTGCGGATGTGGGCCAGCGCTCCCTCGAACCGCGGCGCGGCCAGCGCCATCAGGATCCCGAACACCGCCAGCGCCACCATCACTTCCGTCAGACTGAAGCCCCGCCTGCTCCCATTCTTCCGTGCCACAGCCGCCCCCTTTCCGCCGCGCGTCCCCGGTTGATCCGGAGCCGCGCGACGGCCCCGGAGGACTGTGCGCTACGGTCGCTTTGCCGCTACAGATGGGCCAAACGATGAGCCGCCAGCAGGCGTACGAGTATTTGGGGACAGCCGCGGACCCGGTTCAGGGCCGCGCCGGGTGGGAGATCAGGACAGGCGGCACAGCGGACGTGCGCGCAGGTGGCGGGATGGGATTCGTCGCGCGGAAGAAAGGCGGAAGAAAGAAAGGGCCTCACGCGGAGACGGGGGAGGCACGGAGAGACGTTTCTCCCGCGTCCCCCGCGTGTCCGCGTGAGGCCCCGTCTGCAACCGTCCGCGACCTACCTCTTCGGGATGCGGGTCGCGACGCACGCACTCCCGCACTGCCGCACTCTCCTACTCCAGCCCGTAGTCATGGATCTTGTAGGAGAGCGCGCGCACGGACAGGTCCAGCAGCTCGGCCGCCCTGGTCCGGTTGCCCTTGCACCGCTCCAGCGCCCGCGCGATGAGTGTCTTTTCCAGCGCGGGAAGGCGGCGCTTGACGGAGAGGTCGCCGTCCGCGTCCGGAAGCTCGAAGGGGTGGCGGCCCGTGCGTACGTGTGGCGGAAGATGATCGACACCCACGCGACCGCCGGAGAGCACCAGCGCGCGCTCGATCACGTTCTCCAGCTCTCGTACGTTTCCAGGCCACCCGTATTGGGCCAGCACTGGCACGAGCTCCTTGGGGAGGCCGTGAAATTCTAATTCAAGCCGCTCGCTGTGCAGGCGAAGGAAGTGCTCCGCCAGGAGGGGAACGTCTTCCGGGCGGCTGCGCAGCGGGGGGATGTGGATCTGCACGACGTTGATGCGATAGAACAGGTCCTCGCGGAAGCGTCCCTCGCGCACCTCGTCCACCAGGTCGCGCGCGGTGGCGGCGAGCACCCGCACGTCCACCGCCCGCTCGCCCGTGCCGCCCACGCGCCGGATCTTCCGCTCCTGCAGCACGCGCAGGAGCTTCACCTGCAGCGGAAGCGAAAGCTCGCCGATCTCGTCCAGAAAGAGCGTGCCGCCGTCCGCCTGCTCGAAGAGTCCTTCCCGGGCCCGGTCCGCCCCGGTGAAGGCGCCCTTCTCGTGGCCGAACAGCTCGCTTTCCAGCAGGTTCTCCGGGATCGCGCCGCAGTTCACCGCCACGAAGGCCCGGTCCCGCCGCGGCGAGGCGCGGTGCACGGCGCGCGCGACCGCCTCCTTGCCGCTCCCGCTCTCTCCCGTCAGCAGCACGGTGGACGGGAACGGCGCCACGCGCGACGCCAGGTCCGTCACCTCGCGCATGGCGTCGGACACGCCGACCACGTCCTCGAACCCCGCCGCGCGGCCCACCTCCGCCCGCAGCCGCGCCACCTCGCGCCGCAGCTGCTCGCGCTCCTCCGCCTTCCGCAGCGTGAGGATCACCTCGTCGGCGTTGAAGGGCTTGGAGATGTAATCGTACGCGCCGCGGCGCATGGCCTCCACCGCCGCGTCCATTGTCCCGTAGGCGCTCATCATCACCACCAGCGCCGTGCCGCCGGCCTCCTGGTACTTTTCCAGGAACTCCAGCCCGCCCATCCGCGGCATCCGCACGTCGCAGAGGATGAGCTCCGGCGGCTCCGCGAGGGCCATCCGCAGCCCCGCCTCGCCGTCTTCGGCCACGGTGACGGTGAACCCCTCGTCGCGCAGGATGAGGAGCAGGGTGTGCCGGAGGCCGGCCTCGTCGTCGATGACCAGAACGCGCCGATCGCTCACGCGGGCCGCCGGGTGGGAAGGGAGAGGGTAAAGACGGCGCCGCCGCCGGCGCCGGAGGACGCCTCGATGCGCCCGCCGAAGTCTGCCACGGTGCTCGCGACGATGGCAAGGCCCAGCCCGGTGCCCTCGCCCGGCGCGCGGGTGGTGAAGAAGGGGTCGAACACCTTGTCGATGTGCTCCGGCGGAATCCCCGGGCCGCTGTCCGCCACCGTCACCTGCACCGTCTCCGTCCCCGGCTCGATGCGATGGGGATCGCGGACGCTCGTCACCCGGGGCCGCCGCAGATGGGCGTAGGTGATGCCCGGCGGGTCGTCCGCGCGGCGGGTGGGGATGCGCGCGGTGGACTGGTAGCGGACCAGGCGCGTGGTGACGGTGATGAAGCCGCGGCCGTCCATCGCCCGCCGCGCGTTGTCCACCAGGTTGATGAAGGCCTGCTCCAGCAGGTGCGGCGCGCCCTCCAGCGGGGGAAGACCCGCCGCCAGCTCCAGCGCGAGCTCGATCCCCTCCAGCGCGCCCTGCCCGCGCAGGACCTCGATACCGGAGCGGATGGCGGCGTTCACGTCCACGGGCTCGCGGTCCGCGGGGGCGGGGCGCGCGTAGTCCAGCAGCCCCCGGACGATGCGGTCGATGCGCTTCGCCTCGCCCTCGACGCCCGCGGCGAGCTCCGGGTCCACGCCGCGGCGGCGGAGGACGGCCGCGTAGCCCAGCAGCGCGCCGAGCGGGTTGCCGATCTCGTGCGCCACCCCCGCCGCCAGACGGCCGATGGAGGCCAGCTTCTCCGCCTCCACCAGCCCGCGCTGGGTTGCCAGGAGGCGGCGGTTGGTCTCGTCCAGCGAGCGGACGTTCTCCGCCAGCTTCTCCTGGTTGTCCAGCAGCTGCTCCGTCATGCGGTTGAGCGCGGAGGAGAGGGCGGCCATCTCGCGGCTGTCGGCCGGGGGCGCGCGGCGCTCGTAGTCGCCGTCCGCCACGGCCGTCGCCGTCTCCGCGGCGGCCTGCACGGGGCGAAGGACCAGGCGCTGGATGAGGTGGTTGGCCAGCGCCAGGTAGACGGCCACGTCCACCAGGACGAGCGCGGCCAGCAGCCACGCGCCGCCGGGGTCCACCAGCCGCAGCACGGTGTGGGTGGTGACGCCCAGCAGGGCGGCGGCCAGCGCCAGGAAAGTAAGATTGAAGAGGAGCTCGGCACGCAGCGAGCCCCGGCCCCGGCCGGGGC
>DATABT010000844.1:0-5095 GCA_036259455.1 Longimicrobium sp.
GCTGGCCGCACGTCCCGGGACCCGCCTCCGATGCGGCGCACGGAAGCGGGTCGAGGACCGAGCCGCGGGCCGGATCACGGGCACGGGTGAGTAGATTTCTCAGTCGGCGCCATGGAAATCCTGCACGGGCTGAGTTCGGTGCAGGCGCCTCCTTCGAAATGACAGTTCGGCGTCGGGTCTGTTTACCTGCAACAAAATCGACGAAGAACCTTTTTTCATTTGCGCACGCACCACGGCGCTCGCGAAGGCAGTAAACAAGCGCTTTCACCGAGCGGGCGCCGTGGGTGGACCTTTCCTGCCCCGGCTCGTGTACACTCGATCACGAGTGCGCTCATTTTTATCCCTCGTCGGCAGGTATCATTCTCATTTAGCTCTTAAAAGAGCGTTTCACGGATCCAGGATCGTTCCTCCTGCACAGGCACTCCGGCGCGGGACCACGGCCTCTTCTGACATCCCCCGCCCGCTCCGGGCGTGTTTCCCCACCCCTCGATGTGAGGTACAAACCCGTGAAAGCCCTTTCCCAACGTCTGCTAAGCGTGGCGGCCGCCGGCCTGTTGCTGGGCGCGTGCGACGACCGCGGCACCCCCGGCGATCTCAACCCGGCGCTCTCCCGCACGGAGGCGCAGGACGACGCAAGCGTACCCCTGCGCGAGGAGGAGCAGAGGGATTCCTGGGGCGGGATGACGGCGGAGGAGCTGTGGGCGCATGGCGAGGCCTACGACCACGTGTACATGGTGGGCCTCAAGATGCCCGGCAGGCGCCGGGGCGTGTGGCGCGAGCGGGTGCTGGTGACGCCGCAGGACGTGCAGGCGGGGCGGCGCAGCCTGCACATGGCGGGCGCGGAGGTGATCAGCGTGGATCCCGTGCTCCCCATCGCGCGGGTGCGTGTGGCGAGCGCGGACGCGCTGGAGCGGGTACGCCGGCTGCCGCACGTGGACTACGTGGACGGGATGATCGGCGGCGGCACGCGCGAAGTGGCGGCGGCGCGGACGGCCAGCGGCGTCGGAAGCGGGC
Organism: Longimicrobium sp.; assembly: GCA_036259455.1. Lineage (GTDB taxonomy): Bacteria > Gemmatimonadota > Gemmatimonadetes > Longimicrobiales > Longimicrobiaceae > Longimicrobium. Next base: position 1,015 of record DATABT010000844.1, read on the forward strand.
TCATGAGCAGCGGCGGCGACAGTGGCGACCTGGGCTGCTCCAGGCCGACGCCGTTCACCCAGTGGTACACGCAGACGCCGGAAGGTGACCAGGTATCGTGGAGCTACGAGCCGCGCTTCAACAACGTCCTCAACGCCTGGCGCCGCTCCCGCGGCGACAACATCCGCATCGGGCTCATCGACACCGGCATCGACGCGCACGAGCTGCAGCTCAACAGCCGCTTCGGAATGAACCCGTGGGGGCTGACGCGGCAGATCTGGCGCGAGTACTCGGCCGCGGCCGGCTGGGGGGCGCCGTGGCAGGACACGTGCGGCCACGGCACGCGCATGGCCGGCGTGATCGCCGCGCCGCAGGACGGGCAGAACATGGTGGGCACGGCACCCATGTCGGACCTCATCAGCATTCGCGTGGGCGGCGACGTGGCCGTGTTCAACGCGGGGTACGTGATCGACGCAATCCACATCGCCATGAACCCCGCCCGCCCCGCGCACATCATCGCGATGGCGATCGGCACCACCAGCACGTTCTCGTCGCTGTCGGACGTCATCCGGTACTACTACTACCGCAAGAACGCCGCGGGGCAGCTGAACGGGCCGCTGTTCATCGCGGCGACGGGCAGCAGCTTTCAGGCGTTCATCGATCCGCTGCCCAACAGCAACGTGCTGTACCCGGCCGAGCTCCCCGAGGTGGTGGCCGTGGCCGGCGTGGGCCAGAACGGACAGCTGGTGGAGGACTCGCACTACGGGCCCGGGACGGAGCTGGCCGGCTTCGTCAGGCAGGGCACGGTGGGCGTGCCGGGCGTGCATGCGGGCGCGCCCAACCCAACGGGGATCGACGCGGCGTCGGGCGCCACGGCGTCGGTGGCCGGCATCGCGGCGCTGGTGTGGGCGCGGTATCCGCACTTCAACAACATGTGGCTGCGCCAGCACCTGAAACAGAACGCGATCGGCTATTCCAACCACAACAACCAGGTGGGCTACGGGACGATCTTCGCGTACAAGGCCGTCGGCGGCTTTTCCGGGCTGCTCATGACCGGCCCCACGTCGGTCTACGCCAACACCACCCACACCTACGAGGCGATTCCGCGGGGCGACGGACCGTTCGCCTACCAGTGGAACAACGGGGCCACGACCAAGTCGACCAGCTATACCATCGGCCAGTACGGCCGCACGGTCAGCGTCACCGTGACGGACGTGACGGAGGGGCGGTCGGAGACGGTCTCGCAGTACGTGGCGGTCGGCGACGGCGCCTACGTGCCGCCGTGCGATCCCAACCTGGACCCGATGTGCCCGACCTGAGTCCCCGCTGATCATCCAACCCAGGTCTGACGGACGGAGGCTCCCGTGCCAGGCGGGAGCCTCTTCGTTTTTCCGATCGAGGAGGTGTGCCTCACGCGGTGACCGCGGAAGCGGAGGTGGTGGTGAATTGGACCTTCGCGCACCGGTTGCGTGTACCCGGCTGCTCTGCGTGGCACAAATGACTGCGGATGATGAAGATAGCTGCTTCCACGGCCGCGCGGCTGGCGCGTGCGGCCGCCGTGTTCGGCCTGCTGGCGGCGGGCGCGTGCGATGACCTGCCGACGGCGCCCGGTCCGGTGGATGGGCCACTGCCGGGGATCGACGTGTCGCGCGGGCAGGGGGCGATCGACTGGGACGCGGTGGCGGCGGACGGCGTGGAGTTCGCCTTCGTCAAGGCGACGGAGGGCGGCGACTACGTCGATCCGCGCTTCGCGGAGAACTGGGCGGGTGCACGGCGCGCGGGCGTGGTGCGCGGCGCGTACCACTTCTTCCGTCCGCAGACGGACGCAACGGCGCAGGCGGCGCACTTTCTCCGCACGGTCCACCTCGCCCCGGGCGACCTGCCGCCGGTGCTGGACGTGGAGGTGACGGACGGGCGCTCCGCGGCGGCGATCGCGGACGGCGTGCGCACGTGGTTGCAGGAGGTGGAGCGCGCGACGGGGCGCCGGCCCATCGTCTACACGCGCGCGTCGTTCTGGACGGGGCAGATGGGCGGCGGGTTAGGCGCGTATCCGCTGTGGGTGGCGCACTACCGCGTGTCCGCGCCGAACATCCCCGCGGGGTGGAGCGGATGGACCTTCTGGCAGCACTCCGACGCCGGCCGGGTGGACGGCATCAGCGGCGCCGTGGACCTCGACTGGTTCAACGGCGGCCGCGCGGAGCTGGACGCGTTCCTCTCGACGGGACAGGTCCCGGAATCCGCGCGCGGATGAACGCTCGCGCAACGAACCGCCGCGCGCGGCAGGATCCCAAGCCGCTGCTGCGGATGATGCTCATTCTCATCCCCCTGCTTTCCGCCTGCGATTCCGGACCATCACCGCCCCCGCAAGCGCACCTGGGCGAGTTCGTGCGACACCCGGCGCCGCCGCTCGACTCGCTGCGCGCGGCGGCGGAGACAATCCGCGTCGGTACGTGGAGATGGTGGCCGAGGCCGAGCTCTGGTTCAACCGGATGCCCGGCGATGCCACCGGTCTGGAGCCGCGGCAGGGCCCGCCGGTGACGCCGCTCACCGGCCTGGTCTACCTTCGCCGCGCGGACAGCCTGGCCGTGCAGCCCGCCGCGGGCGTGGCGCTGCAGGGCGCGTGGCTCCGGGCGGGCGACAGCACCTGGGCGCTGGCGACCGCGCAGGACGCCCCCGGCTTCGGCGGCGTCCCTCCGCTCACGCATTCGGTCGAGGGCGGCCCGCCGTGGCTGGGGCGGAACGACACCGTCGACGTCGTTCTCCGCGTGCGGTATCCGGACGGATCTTCCCGCCTGGTCCAGAAGCGCCGGGTGCGCGTGTACGTGGTGGAGTGACGCCCCCGCCGCGGGTTGACTGCATTCGCGGATGCGGATAGGTTTTGCGGCACGGCCGGGCCCCTGTTGGGTGCCCGGCTCGTTCGTTTGTGGATGTTACCGTCATCGGGTCGATCGATATGCTCAAGCTGGGAATCGTGGGGCTGCCGAACGTGGGCAAGTCCACGCTGTTCAACGCGCTGACCGCCGCGGGCGCGGACGCGGCCAACTACCCGTTCTGCACCGTGGAGCCCAACGTGGGCATGGTGGAGGTGCCGGACCCGCGCGTGGACCTGCTCGCCGAGAAGGTGCAGCCGCAGCGCGTGCTGCGCGCCACCGTGCAGTTCGTGGACATCGCCGGTCTGGTGAAGGGCGCGTCGGAGGGCGAGGGGCTGGGCAACCAGTTCCTGGCCAACATCCGCGAAACGGACGCCATCGTCCACGTCATCCGCTGCTTCGACGACCCCGACGTAGTGCACGTGATGGGCTCCGTCGATCCCGTGCGCGACCGCGAGGTCATCAACCTGGAGCTGGCCCTGGCGGACCTGGCCCTGGTGGAGAAGCGGCTGGAGAAGGCGCGCAAGGCCGCGCGGGGCAACGACAAGGAGGCGCAGGCGGAGCTCGGCCTGCTGGAGCGCCTGGTCCATGTCCTGGGCGAGGGCCACCCCGCGCGCACGGTGCAGGCGAACCAGGACGAGCAGCGCATCCTCCGCTCGTACAACCTGCTGACGGCCAAGCCGGTGCTCTACCTGGCCAACGTGGCGGAGGACGACCTGCCCGAGGGCGACAACGAGCACGTCCGCGCACTGCGCAAGGCGGTGGGAGAGAGCGGCGAGACGGCCGAGATCATCCCCATCAGCAGCAAGATCGAGAGCGAGCTGGCGGAGCTCCCGGACGAGGAGAAGAAGGAGTTTCTGGAGTCGCTGGGGATCACCGAGCCCGGGCTGCACACACTGATCCGCGCGGGCTACCGGCTGCTGGGGTTGCAGGTGTACTTCACCGCGGGCGAAAAGGAAGTGCGCGCCTGGGAGATTCCCGTCGGGGCGAAGGCGCCGGAGGCCGCGGGCGTCATCCACAGCGACTTCGAGCGCGGCTTCATCCGCGCGGAGACGGTGAGCTTCGCGGACTTCGAGAAGCTGGGCAGCGTGAAGGCCGCGCGCGAGCAGGGGCTGATGCGCTCAGAGGGCAAGGAGTACGTGGTCAAGGACGGCGACATCCTGCTGTTTCGCTTCAACGTCTGACGGCGGGTACGGACGTACGACGTACGAAGGTTTGATGGCACGACGGGG
>DATABT010000845.1:0-3796 GCA_036259455.1 Longimicrobium sp.
CCGCCGGCGCGCGCCGCCTCCAGCGCCTGGACCACGGCCGGATCCAGCCACGACGCGTCCAGCACGGCCAGCGCCCAGTCCCCCGTGCGCAGCGCGTCCGCCGCGTCCGCGGGCGAGGGCTGGTCCTCCACCGTGATGCCGGGAAGGCGGCGCGCCAGCCACCCGGCGACGTCCGGCGGCAGGCCGGCGACCAGGACGTTCCTCACGCGCGGCACCGTCACTCCTTCCACCCCATCACGCCCGACACCTGGGCGGCCAGCTCCATGGGATCGAAGGGCTTCGCGAGCACGCCCGCCACCCGCAGGTCGTCGAAGCGGCGGCGGTCGGCGGCCTGCACCTTGGCGGTGAGAAGGATGATGGGGATCTCCGCCGTCTCCGCCGACGCGTGGAGGGCGCGCGCCGTCGCCGGGCCGTCCATCCCCGGCATCATCACGTCCAGCAGGATGGCGTCCGGGCGTTCCGAAGCGGCCAGCCGCAGCGCGTCCGTCCCCGACGCGGCGGTCACCACGTCCCACCCCGCGGTGATCTCCAGCGACATCTGGGCGACCTCGCGGATGTCGTCTTCATCGTCCACCAGCAGGATCTTCCGGCTCATGATGCGTGCGTCGCGTGACGCGCGGGCGCGATGCGGTTGAGCAGCGAGACCACGCGTTTTTCGAATTCGTCCGGCGAAACCCGTCCCTTGGTAAGGAACTCCGTGTGCCCCAGCCGCAGCCGCTCGCGCTCATCGTCGTCCAGCTCCCGCGCCGTGTAGACGACCAGGGGGATGGCGCCCAGCCCGTTCTCCCCCTTGAGCGCGTCCACCACCCAGTACCCGTCGCCGTGCGGAAGCCCGAGGTCGAGCACGATCAGGTCCGGCGCGTGGCGGCGCCCGGCGTCCACCGCCTCCACGCCGCTGGCGGCGTGCAGCGCCTCGATGCCGTGGCGGGAAAAGACCTCCAGCAGCACCCGGGCAAGGTCGGGATCGTCCTCCACCAGCAGCACGCGGCGGGGCTTCCAGCGCACGCTCACGGCTTCTTCCAGCGCGTGCAGCAGGGAGCCTTCCTGGAACGGCTTCTCCACCCAGTCCACCACCTCGCGCGCCCGCTGCACGCGCGGCATGGGCTTGAGCGCGCTGAGGATGACGACGGGGATGGACCGCGTTTCCGTCCGCTGGCGCAGCGCCCTCAGCGTGTCGCTTCCCGTCATCCCGGGCATCATCATGTCCAGCAGGATGGCGTCGGGGTGCAGCCGGGTGGCCTCGCGCACGGCGCTGTCGCCATCCATCACCCCCACCGTCCGGTAGCCCCAGCCGCGCAGGATCTCCTCCACCACCTGCACCACCGACGCGTCGTCGTCGCACACCAGGACGAGCGGGCCTTCGCCGTCCACGTTGGCCGGGGCGGGGCGCGGCTCCAGCGCGCCGGGAAGGGTGAAGGTGAAGGTGCTCCCCTTTCCCGGCTCGCTCTCCACCCAGATGCGCCCGCCGTGCTGCTGCACGATGCTGCGGCAGATGGCCAGCCCCAGCCCGGTGCCCCCCTTGTCGCGCGCGTCGGACGAGTCCACCTGCTGAAAGCGCTCGAAGATGCTTTCCAGGCGGTCCGCGGGAATGCCGCGCCCCTGGTCGCGCACCTGAAAGACGACATCCGGCCCGTCGCGGGTCACGGTGACGCTCACCCCGGCCCCCTCCGGAGAAAACTTGATGGCGTTGGAAAGGAGGTTGGTGAGCACCTGGAGCATGCGGTCGGGGTCCGCCTCCATCGGCTGCCGGTCGGCCCAGGCGTACAGCTGCACGCCCGCCTTTTCCGCCATCGCCGCCATTACGTCCACGGCCTGGTGCGCCAGCTCCGCCGCGTCCACCCGGCGCAGCTCCATCGTCACCCGGCCGCTCTCGATGCGCTCGATGTCCAGGATGTCGTTGATCAGGCGGATCAGCCGGTCGGTGTTCTGCACGGCGATCTCCAGCATCCGCCGCCCCTTCGCCGGCACCTCGCCCAGCTTGCCGGCGGCCAGCAGGCCCAGGGAGCCGCGGATGGAGGTCAGCGGCGTCCGCAGCTCGTGGCTGACGACGGAGACGAACTCGTCCTTGAGGCGGTCCACCTCCCGCCGCTCCGTCACGTCGCGGAAGGTGACCACGGCGCCGGTGATCTGCCCCTCCTCCACGATGGGCGTGCTGGCGTATTCGACGGGGAACGAGCTGCCGTCCGCGCGGCGGAAGGAGGCGTCCTTGACCTCGCGCGGCGTGCCCGCCGCCAGCGTGGCGCGCACGGCGTTGACGGCGTCGCCGCCGGCCTCGCCCGCGCCCATCCCCAGCACAGCCTCGAACGGCCGGCCGATGACCTCCTCCGCCTGCGTCCCCAGCATCCGCGCGGCGGCGGGGTTGAGGAACTGGGTGTAGCCGTGCGGATCCACCCCGTAGATGCCCTCCGCGGCGCTCTCCAGGATCAGCTCGTTCTGCCGGCTCAGGCTGGCCAGCGCGTCGCGGGCCAGCGCGCGCTCGTGCACCTGCGCCTCCAGCTCGCGGTTCACTTCGTTCAAACGGCGGCTGCGGCGCTGCACCATGGCCGCGGTGGCGACGGCCAGCAGCACGGCCAGGATGGAGCCGGTGAGGAGGAGGATTCCGGTGCGGCGCTCCAGGGAGCGGGCGCGGGCGGCGCGCTCGCGCAGCAGGGCCGACTCCGTGGCCTGCACGTGGTCCAGCGCGCGACGCACCCGCTCCACCGCCTCCATGCGCCCGGCGCGCCCCGCCGGGTCCGCCCCCGCCGCCAGCGCCACCGCGGGGGGGGTCTCGGGGCGAAGCACGCCGGACGCCGCCTGCAGCCGCATCCACTGGCTCAGCGCGGCGCGGGCGCTGTCCAGGCGGGCCTGCTGCGCCGGGTTGTCGGCCGTCAGACGGCGGAGGACGGGCTCCTGCTGGCGCAGCGTGGCCACGCCCCGGCTCCACTGCTCCAGGTAACGCGGGTCGCGGGTGAGGGCGTAGCCGCGGAACCCCGCCTCCATCCCGGCGATCGCCTCGCGCACGGCGCCCGTGCTGGCCAGCACCTCGTACGTGTGCAGGCTCCACCGGTTGGCGCCGGAAAGCGCCCGGAAGGCGGACTGGGCAAGCACCACCAGCACCACCACCAGTGCAAGGAGCACGGCAAAGGCGCCAAGAAAGCGGCGGGATCCCTGTGTGGCGGAGCGGCTCATCCCCCCTCCCCGAAAGGCACGCGCGGATGCTTTCCGATGAAAATCCGACAGTCCATGCAAGACCCGTACATCGTCGGGACGGGGGACGACCGGAAATCAGTCGCCCCGGGATCGGGGGGGCCGCGATCCGCTTGCAGGCAATCTTCGTACTCAAATGACGCCACGCCCCCGCCGGGCGAATGCGGCGGGGGCGTGGCGAATGGAACGCGGGGGAGAGGAGCGCGGCTACGCTTCGCCGCCGCCCGCGCCTTGCAGCTTGTTGTCCACGAACTCCACCCCCTCGGGGGTGATGGCGTACTGCTTACGGGCCTGGCGGGTGGTGCCCATCTTCTTCTTCTGCACCATCAGCGGCGGCTTGGCGCGCAGGTTGGACTCGATGGCGCGGGTGATGTTGGGCACGGGAATGCCGGCACGCTTGAGCTCGGCGTTGATGGCCTGGCTGGTGACCGTCTTGTCGGCCTTGCCGCGGGAGAGGGTGTACGCGCCCATGAGCGCCCGCTCGGCCATGGTTTCCGGCTGCCACTGCCCCAGCAGGCTGGGCATGGCCATCCCCCCGCGGGGCCCGCGGCGGCCGGTGCCGCTCCCCCTGGGCCGGCCGGGCCGGCGGCGCGGCGCCTCTTCGCCGGCC
>DATABT010000846.1:0-5892 GCA_036259455.1 Longimicrobium sp.
GGCCACCCGGGGCGCCGGGGCGCGGGCGCGTACTCCCTGGCCATCACCGCGGGAAGCCTGTGCCTTACGCCGGACGGGGACCGCGACGGCGCCCCCGTGCGGCTGCGGCCCTGCGCCGAGGGAGGCGCCATGTTCCGGATCGAGAACGGGTACGTGGCCACGGCCGGCGGGCGCTGCCTGGACTGGGGCGATCCCGGCGGACCCATCCACCTGATGCCCTGCAAGCCCGGCCGGCCGGAGCGCAGCAGCCAGCAGTGGTACTTCCACGGCAACAAGCTCGTGCAGAACGCGCTGCGGGACGACATCTGCATGGACGTGCAGGGGGAGCGCATCCAGGCGGGGACGCCGGTGATCGCCTACGCCTGCCGCGACTACCGGCAGCCGCCCTCGCACCAGCGGTTCTACCCCGGCGGGCAGTACTCCTTCCTGAGCCTTCCCCCCGGTATCCGCCAGGCGCTGCAGCAGGCCGGGGGAGGCCCGGAGGATCCCGCCTGGGTGCTGATGAGCGACGGCTCGCGCGTGATCTCGGCCGGCGGCGGGAACGTGATCTCCGCCGGCGGGGGGAACGTGATCTCGGCCGGGAGCGGAAACGTGATTTCGGCCGGCGGCGGCAACGTGGTCTCGGCCGGGGGGCTGAACCTGCGGGTGGTGAACGACCCGGGGCAGTTGCTGCGAGGGGCGCAGGTCATCTCCGCCGGGAGCGGCAACGTCGTCTCCGCGGGCGGCCTGAACTAGCGTGCGCGGCCCGCGCGCGGCACCCCTTCGGCCGCGCGCGAGCCGCATCGCGCCCACGCCGCTCGACGGACGTGCAGGGAGCGCCGTTCGCTCGCTCCGGCCGGTCGCGGCCCCGGAGCCGGATCTCCAGCCGGTGGTGGCGCCGGCGGCCATGAAAAAGGTCTCCGCACGGTGCCCGGCGTGCGGCTTCCGTTCCTCCTCCCGCACGCTCCCGCGCCCGCGAGCCGGCTGCCGGCCAGCACGGCCCCGAAGCTCGCGGAACCCGTCCAGCGGATCCCGGAACCCGCGGAAAACGCGCGCGAAGTGCGGATCCAGCGCGTGCTCGTCAAGCAGTGTCGCATTCACGACCCGCCAGGATCCTCTCCGCCGTCCCGCCCCGGGTGCGAGGGCCCCCTGCCGCGCCACGGCGACGGGCAGGCGCCCGTTGCTCGGCGCCTGCCGCGGGAAGTCGCGGACGCTGCCGCCGACGGTGATGGCGCGAACCAGGGTCCGGTTCCGCTCCCCGCCGGTCCACCGTTTGCTGTCCACGGCCGCGCACGGCTGATCCGCCGACCGGTCCTCCGGGCGCAACCGCCGTACGGGCCACGGGCCGCGCTCTCCGCTCCGAAGCTACTTCGTGCGAGTCTCCGTCACCGTCCCCGCGCTCCACGGGGCCGGCACCATCGCCGCGTGCCTGCGCAGCATCCAGGCGCAGGGCGTGGAGGCGGCGGTGCTGGTGGTGAACGCCGGAAGCATGGACGAGACGCCCGCGGTCGCGCCGTGCCGCGCGCGTGCTTCAGGGCGACCGCGGGCGGGGCGCGCAGATGAACGCCGGCGCACGCGCAAGCACCGGGGGACGTCCTCCTGTTCCTGCACGCCCACGCGCGGCTCCTCCCCCGGCGCTGCGCTCCCTCCCCCGCGCCCTGGCGGACCCGCGGGTGTGCGGCGGCACGTTCACCCTGTGCTTCTACGCACCCCCTGCTGCGGCGCGGCTGGTTCACCGGGCTGCCGTGGTTCCCGTACGGCGACCTGGGCATCTTCGTGTGCCGGGAGGTGTTCGAGCGCCTGGGGGGCTTTCGCGAGCTGCCGCTGCTGGACGTCATGGAGATGCTGCGGCGGATGCGTCGAGCGGGCCGGCGGGTACACCGGGCCGCGGCGGGGCCAGCCGCGCCCGGCAGCCCCGGTGGCGAGGAACACGCCCGCGCGGCCGGGTGATGGCCCACGCCTGCCCGCCGCGGCACCGGGATTGCCCACGGACGCACAGCCCGGGAGCAAGCCCCCGACTCCACCCGGATGCCCCGGCTGGGGCGGAACCGGCACGTCGCGTCGAGGCCGGGCCGGAGCGAAGCCGCGCGCAATCCCCATCGAGGCTCCAGCGGCGGTCCGGTGAAGATGCCGCGGCTTTCGTCCCCGACCGGGAGCCGAGCACGGGCTGCGCGGCATTCCAGCACCGGCCAGCGCGAGCGCCGATGCGTGGTTCTCGCGGGAGGGCGGCGGAATGCCATCTGACGGCTGCACCCTGAACCCCATGGTCCGTTGAGTGAACCAACTTCCAGCAGGCTCCGGCACCTGGTCGGTGTCGCCGGCGAGATCGCCGCGTCGGTCATCGCGCCCCGGGCCGAGCGCGAGGACGCCGAGGCCCTCTGGCCCGAGCCCGGCATGCGGGCCCTGGCCGACGCCGGGCTCACCGGGCTGCACGTCCCCGAGGCGCTGGGCGGACACGGCGAGGGGCTGGCCGGACTGGTCGCCGTGTCCGAGGTGCTCGCCCGCGAAAGCCCGTCCACGGCGCTCTGCTACGCCATGCACTGCGTCGGCACCGCGGTGATCGCCGCCAAGGCGACCGATCACCAGAAGCAGGCGTACCTGGAACCGATCGCGCGGGGCGAGCACGTCACCACCATCGCGCTCAGCGAGCCGGGCACCGGCGCGCACTTCTACATCCCGCAGACCCGCCTCACGCGGGAGGACGACGGCTTCGTCCTGAACGGGACCAAGAGCTTCGTGACCAACGGCGGGCACGCGGACTCCTACGTCGTCTCCACCGCCACGGAGGCCGACGGCGGAATGGAGGGCGCCTTCAGCTGCGTTCTGGTGGACGGCGGCGCGCCGGGGCTGGAGTGGCAGGACCAGTGGCTGGGCCTGGGAATGCGCAGCAACAGCTCCCTCACGGTCCGGCTGAACGGCCTGCGCGTGCCGCACGGGAACCTGCTGGGCGAAGAAGGCGACCAGCTCTGGTACGTGTTCGAGGTGATCGCGCCCTACTTCCTGATGGCGATGGCCGGCACCTACCTGGGTGTGGCGCACGCCTCGTTCGAGATCGCGCGCGAGCACCTGGGAAGCCGCCGCCACGTGCACTCCGGCGAGCTGCTGGGCTCCGCCCCCGTTCTGGCCCACCGGCTGGGCGACCTCTGGACGGAGCTGGAGAAGACGCGGCGGCTGGTGTACTCCGCCGCGGACTCGGCGGACGCGGGCGATCCCGGCGCGCTGGTCGCCGGCGGCCGCCTTGCAGGCCAGCACGGCGACGCGGCGGTGGGGATCGCGAACGAGGCGATGACGCTCGCCGGCGGGATCGGCTACCGCGAGAACAGCAAGCTGGCGCGCATGCTCCGCGATGCCCGCGCCAGCCACGTGATGGCCCCGTCCACGGACCTCCTCAAGACGTGGGTGGGCCGCGCCCTCCTGAACCTTCCCCTGGTGTGAGCGTGGCCCAGCCCCACGTGGTCCTGGTCCGCAGGGAAGGCGCCAAGGCTCCCGGGTGGCAGCACGCGGCGGCGGCCGTTCCGCTCCTGGTGCGTGGTCCCGCGCTGGCTCCGGCGGACCGGGCCGCGCTCGCCGACGCGGAGTGCGCCCTGGTGGACGGGGCGGACGCGGACCCGGTGGGCCTCGCCCGGATGCTGCACGCGTCGGAGCCCGCCCTGCAGGTGGTCATCGTCGCGGCCCACGGGGAGCGGCCGGCGATCGAGCGTGCCCTGCTCTTCGGCCGCGCGGGCGAGGTGTGGATCGTCCCGCCCGGCGAGGTCGGCCCGGCGCTCGGCACGCGCGCGGCCCAGGTCACCCGGCAGCGCCGCTCCTACCGTACGACGCACGCCCGTCTTGAGCACGACCTGTCGCTCTTCGAGCCGCACGCCGCACGGCGGGCCGTCGTCTCCGACGCCTACCTGGCCGCCCTCCTGGGCGTGCTCCCCGATCCGGTGATCTCGGTCGACGATCAGGGAACCGTCCTTTCCTGGAACGCCGCCGCGGAACGGGTGCTTGGCCCTTCGCGCCAGCAGGCCGTGGGACGGCCGCTGGGGGAGCTCCTGGGTCCCGCGGCGGGGAATCTCCTGGACGCGATGGAAGCCGGCGAGCCGGGCGAGCCGCTGCGCATGGAGATCGGCTTTCGCAGGCGCGCGGGAGACGAAGGGGTGGCCGAGGTGGTGGTCACCACGGTGCGGGCCGCGGGGCATCGCGTCCGCAGCGTGGTGCTGCACGACGTCACCGAAAGCCGCAGGGTCCAGGCCGACCTCGAGGCGCAGGCGACCGAGCTCGAGGCCCAGGCCGCGGAGCTGGAAATGGCGGGGCTCGAGCTGGAAACGTCGAACGACGAGCTGCGGCGCGCCAACGAGGAGCTGGCCGAGCAGACGCGCCAGGCGGAAGAGGCGAACCGGGCCAAGACCGAGTTCCTCTCTGCGATGAGCCACGAGCTGCGGACCCCGCTGAACGCCATCGCCGGCTACGTGGAGCTGATCGTGATGGGAATCCGCGGGCCGGTGACGGACGAGCAGAAGGCCGACCTGGAGCGGATCAGGCGCGCCCAGCGCCACCTGCTGTCGCTCATCAACGACGTGCTGAACTTCGCGAAGGTAGAAGCCGGCCACCTGGAGATCGCGCGTGAGGCGGTGCCGGTCGCGGCCCTGGTCGAAGAGATCGAGCCGCTGATCGGGCCGCAGCGCAGCACCAAGGGGCTGGCATACCACTGCGCGGCCGGCGACCGCGCCGTTCGCGCCTGGGGCGACGCCGAGCGCATTCGCCAGATCCTGCTGAACCTGGTGACGAACGCGGCAAAGTTCACTCCCCCCGGGGGCCGCATCGAGGTCGCGGTGGAGGCGGGGGCGCAGCACGTGCACGTGCGCGTTGCCGACACTGGACGTGGGATCCCCCCCGACAGGCTGAAGTCCATCTTCGATCCGTTCGTTCAGATCGACCGGCAGCACACGGAACCCAGCCAGCAGGGCGTCGGGCTCGGGCTGGCCATCAGCCGCGAGCTGGCCCGCGGCATGGGAGGCGAGATCACCGCCACCAGTGTGCCCGGCGAAGGGTCCACTTTCACGCTGACCCTTCCCCGCGCTCCGGAGGCCCCGCCGGCGGACGGGTAACCCGTCGGGATCCGTCGGCGGAGCCTGAACACGACCTCTACGCCGCCTGACCCGGTGCGGCGGGGACGAGCACGGCCCCGGCGAGTTCTCTCGCCGGGGCCGACGTGTTGGCCGCCGATCGCCACGCTGCCCCGCGGAGCGGGGGGATTGGCGGCCTGGCGCATCGCCTCGTAGCTTTTGCGCCGGTCATCCGCGGTCCGCGGTCCAGGGATGCGGATCCGTCATCCCTCCGCACACGCACGCACATGCGCAGACTTCTCCTGATCTTCTCGGCGCTCCCGCTGATCGCCGCCTGCCACCCGCAGACGTCACCCGCCCCGTCCACCACAGCGGCCCCGGGGTTCGGCGCGCGTGAGACGACGGAGCAGGAGCGGGACGCGGTGCTGGCGAGCATCCAGGACTTCATGGACGCGCTGCGGATGAAGGACACGGCGGCGATGAACCTGCACGTGGATTCGCTCACGCGCCTCACCCTGCTGCGGCCGACGCGGGAGGGGGGAACGCGCGTGGTGGTGATGACGGCGGCGCAGTTCATCCAGGCGGTCACCCGGCCGGACCAGCCCGCGCTCGACGAGCCCCTCCGCAACCCGGTGGTGCACGTGAGCGGCGACCTGGCCAGCGTCTGGGTGGAATACCAGGTCCGGCGCGACACCACCGTCACGCACTGCGGGTTCGACGCTTTCCATCTCGCCCGTCGCGACGGCCGCTGGAAGCTCCTGAACATCAGCGACACGTACCAGCCGACGGGGTGCGGCCCCGCCTGGCCGCGCTGACGCCACCCGGCACGTACGGCGGCCCTCGTGGACACAAAGCGGCCCCCGGG
>DATABT010000847.1:0-10296 GCA_036259455.1 Longimicrobium sp.
CGCCCGCGTCCTCGTGTTCGCGGGCGCGATCCCCCAGCAGGGCCCGGACGCGCGCCTCGGGATCGTCCGGGTGGACGGCCACGTACGCGGCGCCGAGCCGCTGAAGGGCGAGCAGCGCGACGACCACGTCCATGGACGGCCCCGCCGCGACGCCCACCACGTCCCCAGCGCCGACACCCGCGGCCGCGAGGCGCGCCGCCATCCGCTCCGTGTGTCCGGCCAGCGCGCCGTACGTCAGCTCCCGCTCGCCGCATTGAACGGCCGGCGCGTCCGGCGTCTCCGCGGCCAGGCGGTTCAGGCGCGCCCACAGCGGCTCCACGTCCTCCGCCGGCGCTTCGGCGGCGGAAGCCTCCGGCGCGCCCTGGTCCAGGCGCAGCCGCGAGACGGGTTCGTCGGGCGCGATGACCGCCTGCGCCATCACCTCGCAGAACTGCGCCATCATGCGCGCCGCTGACTCGTGCGTGAACAGGTCCACGCAGAACTCCAGCATCCCCGCCAGCCCCGTGGCCGTGGGGAGCAGGTAGAGCGACATGTCGAACTTGGACGTGCCCGTCGCGATCGGCGGCACCTCCGTGAGCCCCGTGGAGTCCCACCCCTCCACGTTCTGCAGGATGAGCATCACCTGGAACAGCGGCGTGCGGTCCAGCGTGCGCCGCGCCTCCAGCTCCAGCACCAGGTGCTCGAAGGGCATGTCCTGGTGCGCAAAGGCGCCCAGCGTCACCTCGCGCACCAGGCGCAGCAGCGCGCGGAAGGTGGGATCGCCCTCCCACCTGGACCGCAGCACGATGGTGTTGGAGAAGAAGCCGATGAGCCCTTCCAGCTCCGGGCGGCGCCGGTTGGCGATGGGGGCGCCCACGCAGATGTCGCGGCTGCCGGACAGGTGGTGCAGGAGCACGGTGTACACGGCCAGCAGGGCCATGAACGGCGTGCAGTTCTCCCGCCGGGCCAGCGCCGCCAGGTCGTGGTACACGCCGGGGTCGATCTGGAACAGGTACAGATCGCCCCGCGTGCTCTGCACCGGCGGCCGGGCGTAGTCGGTGGGGAGCTCCAGCACCTTCGGCGCGTCGCGCAGGGCCGTGCGCCAGTACGCGAACTGGCGCTCGAGCACCTCGCCCGCGAGCCACTCGCGTTGCCACGCGGCAAAGTCGGCGTACTGAATGGGGAGCTCCGGCAGCGACGGCGTCCGCCCCTGCACGAACGCGGCGTACAGCGCCGTCAGCTCGCGGAACAGGATCGACATCGACCAGCCGTCGGCCACGATGTGGTGCATGGAGAGCACCAACTGGTGATCCGCCGGGCCGGACCGGATCAGCAGGGCGCGGAATACGGGACCGTTGGCCAGGTCGAAGGGGCGCTGCACCTCCTTGAGGATCAGCCCGTGCACCTCGGTCGCCACGATCTCCGGTGCCAGCGAGGAGACGTCGATGGTCCGCAGGCGCATCCCCGCGTCGGGCGAGACGCGCTGCCGGGGCTGGCCGTCCACGAAGGGAAAGGTGGTGCGCAGCACCTCGTGGCGCTGCATGACGCCGGACAGGCTGCGCTCCAGGGCCTCCGCGTCCACGGGACCGGGGATGGGCACGATGGCCGGGATGGTGTACGACACGTCGCCCGGCGAAAAGCGGTCCAGGAACCAGAGCCGCTGCTGCGTGAAGGACAGCGGGGCCAGGAAGCCCGGCTCGCGCGGCAGCCGCGGGATCATCCCCGCCAGCTCGGACGACTGCGCCTCGCCGGACTCGATGCGCCCGGCGATGCCGGCTACCGTGGGGTCCGCGAAGAAGTCGCGGAGCGAGATCTCCACCCCGAACGCGTCCCGCAGCCGCGCCACCACGCCGGTCGCCAGCAGCGAGTGGCCGCCGAGCTCGAAGAAGCTCTCGTGCCGCCCCACGCTGCCGCACGAGAGCACGCTGGACCAGATCTGCGCGATCCGCGCCTCCACCGGCGACCGCGGCGCCACCGAGCGCTGGCTGCGCATGGACTGCCCCAGGCGCCCGGCCTCGGCGGGGAGCGCCTTGCGGTCCACCTTGCCGCTGCTGAGCCGCGGAAGGCTCTCCAGCCAGACGATCTCCGACGGCACCATGTACTCCGGCAGCCGCTCGCCCGCGAACGCGCGCACCCGGTCGCGCAGGGTGGCCGGGGACGGGGGGATCGGGGCGTGCGACGGCGGCGTCGTCTCCTGCGTTCCGCTCCGCGCCCCCCGGCGGCCGAACACCATCGACACCGCGCTGCCGCGGAGCATCACCTCCTGCTCCAGCGCCACGTCGAACCCGTGCCGGTGCAGCAGGTCGCACACGCGCGACACGCGCGAGTCGATCTCGTGCACCTCCACCACCACCTGGCGGATCCGGGGCCAGTCCTCGTCCGCGATCCCGGCGAGGACGTCGTGCTCGCTCTTCTCCACGTCGATCTTCAGCAGGTCGATCTCCGCGATCCCCTCGGCGGCCATCACCTGTGACAGCGTCATCACCTCGCACTGCACCGTCTCCGACTCCAGCCGCGCGCCCACCAGCTCCTCCAGCTCGGGTCCCTGGAACCCCCGGTTCTCCTCGAACGCCAGGATCACGTCGCGCTCCTGCTCGTGGTCCGCGTAGCACCCGGAGAGGATGGAGACGTGCGGGTAGTAGGTGAAGGTGACCGTCCCCGGGTCGCGCCCCAGCGCCACGGGCCTCGGCTGGATGTCCCACCCGTACAGCTCCGCGTTCAGGCGCAGCACGGCGTGGATGGCGGGGATGGGCTCGAACGCGTACACCTTCACCCCGGGGCACGACACGCCGGCGTAGAGCGAGAACATGCCGATGTTGGCGCCCACGTCGAACACCACGCTCCCCGGGCGCAGCTCGATGCCGTGCTGCAGGTACCCCCGCTCGACGAACACCTCCTCGTACAGAAAGCCGGTCTCGCCCCGGTTCCTGGCGATGACGGAGAGGCCGTTCGCCATCTCCTCCACGATCAGGTCGTTCAGCCGCCCCTCGCGCTCCATGCGCACCAGGGCGCGCACCACCCGGCCGGCCGCGGGGTCCGGGACGCAGTGCGCCACCAGCCGCTGGCCGGCGCTCCCGTCGGAGCGCGCCGTCACCACCGCGTCCACGATGGCCGGGTGCGCCCGCAGCGCCGCCTCCACCTCTCCGGCCTCGATGCGAAAGCCGCGGACCTTGAGCTGGTGGTCGGCGCGCCCCAGGTACTCGATGCTGCCGTCGCCGCGGTACCGAGCCACGTCGCCGGACCGGTACATCCGGGCGCCCGCCTCGCCGCCGAACGGATCGGGGACGAACCGCTCCGCCGTGAGCCCGGGCTGTCCCACGTACCCCCTGCCGACCCCCGCGCCGGCGAGGAACAGCTCGCCCCGCGCCCCCACCGGCACCGGCTCCAGCGTGGCCGGGTCAAGGACGTACGTGCGGAGGTTGGCGATGGGATAGCCGATGGGCACCACCGCCAGCTCGATCCCCCGCGGGCAGGGCCAGTGCGTTACGTCCACCGCGCATTCCGTCGGCCCGTACAGGTTGTGCAGCTCCGCCGTCATCCGCCCATGGAAGGCCGCGACCACGTCCGGCGGCAGCGCCTCGCCGCTGGCGACCACCCAGCGCAGCGACGTGCACCGGCGCGAGAGCGGATGCTCCAGGAACGCGCGCAGCATGGACGGCACGAAGTGCACGATGGCGATCTCGTGCGCCGCGATGACCTGCGCCAGGTACGCCGGGTCTCCGTGCTCGCCGGGCGCCGCGAACACCACCGTCGCCCCCGACAGCAGCGGGTAGAACAGCTCCCAGACGGAGACGTCGAAGGTGTACGGCGTCTTCTGCAGCGCTCGGTCGCCCGGGCCCAGCGGAAACGCCTGCTGGTGCCACAGCAGCCGGTTCAGGACGGCGCCGTGGTGGTTGGCGGCGCACTTGGGCGTGCCGGTGGACCCGGAGGTGAAGATCGCGTAGGCCAGCTGGTGCGGCGACGGATACGGCAGGTCGTCCGCGGCCGTCGCGTCGCCGGTCGATTCGCGGGCCGCGGACAGCAGCTCGAGGCCCATCCCGTCGAGCCGTTCCCGGAGATCGGGCGCGGCCACCGCCACGCGCGCGCCGATGCCGCGCACCATCACCTCGAGCCTGGAACGCGGATGATCGGCGTCCAGCGGCACGTAGGCCGCCCCGGCCCGCATCACCCCGAGGAGCGCCGCGAGCATGTCGGCCGAGCGGAGCACGCAGACGGGCACCAGCTCGCCGGGCGCCACACCCGCCGCCCGCAGCCGGCGCGCGACGTCGTCGGCGTGCGCGATCAGCTCGCGGTAGCGCACGCCCTCGCCGCCGTCGGCGATGACCGCCACCTCGTCGGGGCGCGCCGCGGCCTGCGCCCAGATGCGCTCGACGATGGACGCGCCGGAGTCCCACTCGTGCCGCGTCTGGTTGAACGCCGTGAGGATGTGCTGGCGCTCGGCGGCGTTGACGAGCTCGAGCCCGGCCACGGGCCGCGCGGGGTCGCCGGCCATCTCGCGCAGGATGCGCCTGAGCCCCTCGCCCAGGTTGAGGATGGTCGCCGGGTCGAAGATGTCGACGTTGTACTCGATGGCGCCGGCCAGCCCCTGCTCCGTCTCCACGAAGGCCAGCGTCAGGTCGAACTTGGCCGACGTCGGCACCGGCACCGGCGCCACGGCTTGCGCCGGTTCGTCCCCCTCCTCCCCCTCGTCCCCGTCATCGACGCGGGGGGAGACGGGCGCGCCGGCGGCGTCGCGCGGCGCGGACGCCATCGCCGTCTGCAGCGAGAGCACGGCCTGCACCAGGGGCTGGTGCGACAGGCTGCGCTCGGGCTGCAGCTCTTCCACCAGCTGCTCGAAGGGGAGCTCGTGGTGCGAGTAGGCGTCGATGGTGACGTCGCGCACGCGGCGCAGGAGCTCCGCCACCGTGGGGCACCCGCCCAGGTCCACGCGCAGGGCCAGCGTGTTCACGAACAGCCCGATCACCCCCTCGAACTCCGGCCGCTCCCGCAGGGCGATGGGCGTGCCGATGACGACGTCCGTCTCGCCGCTGTAGCGGTGCAGCAGCGCGCCGAAGCCGGCGAGCAGCACCATGAACAGCGTGGAGTCGTGGCGGGCGGCCAGCGCCCGCAGCTCGTCCAGCGCCCTGGCATCCAGAAAGAGGGGAAGCGTGGCGCCGGCGAACCGCTGCACCCTGGGGCGCGGCCGGTCCAGCGGCAGTTCCACCACCGCCGGCGCCCCGGCCAGCTGCGCGCGCCAGTACGCGAGGCTCGCGTCCAGCGTGGCGCCGCTCAGCCGGTCCCGCTGCCAGGCTACGTAGTCGGCGTACTGGGCCTTCAGCGGCTCCAGCGGAAACTCGCCGCCCGCCGAGAACGCCAGGCGCAGCGCCTGGAGCTCGCGGAAAAAGACGGCTGTGGACCACGCATCGGAGATGATGTGGTGCATGGTGAACAGCAGAAGGTGATCGCTCTCGTCCAGCGTGATCACCTTCACCCGCAGCAGGGGCCCGCGCTCCAGGTCGAACGGGGCCTGCCGCTCCAGGAACGCCAGCCGCTGCGCCTCCCACTCCCGCTGCGCCTCCGGCAGCCGCCGCAGGTCGATGACCTCGATTTCCTGCTTCCGCTCGGCGGCGACCACCTGCACCGGGTCGCCGTCCTCCACCGCGAACGTGGTGCGCAGCGACTCGTGCCGGCGCACCAGCGCGTCCAGCGCCCACTGCAGCTCCGCCACGTCCAGCGCGTCCTGGTGCCGCACGGCGCACGGGATGTTGTACAGCGGGCTGTCGGGGTCGAACGTGTGCAGGAACCACATCCGGCGCTGCGCGTGCGACGCCGGGTAGCGGCCGCCGCGGGGGGGCGCCCCGCCGGACGCCGGGGACGGAGGGGCCAGCAGCGTGCTCATGGCGTCAGCCTGTCGGGGGTGCCACCGTCGTCGAACGCACGGGCAAGGTCGGCGATGGTCGGCGACTGGAACATCGTGCGCAGCGGAACTTCGCGGCCCAGGGCGGCGGCGGCGCGCGAGATCACGCTCGCGGCGAGCAGCGAATGGCCGCCGATCTGAAAGAAGTTCGCCTCGATCCCCACCTCCTCCAGCCCCAGCACCGTCTTCCAGATGTCCACCAGCGCGCGCTCCGTGGGGGTTCGCGGGGGCCGCGACCCGGCGTTGCGGCGGCTCGCCTCGCGCGCGAGCGCGGCCCGGTCCAGCTTGCCGTTGGCCCCCACCTGCATGGCCTGCAGCGCCACCCACCGCTGCGGGACGAACCAGTGGGGGAGCCGGCGCGCCAGCGCGTCCTTGAGCTCGTCCGGGTCCGGGGCCGGGTCGCCGGCCACGTAGTAGGCCACCAGGACGTCCGCCTCCACCTCCACCGCGGCGGCCTGCACCCCCGCAAGCTCCAGCAGCAGCGCCTCGGCCTCGGCGGGCTCGATGCGAAACCCGCGCAGCTTCACCTGGCGGTCGATGCGCCCCAGGTGCCACAGGCGCCCCGCGCAGTCGCGGCGCACCAGGTCGCCGGTCCGGTACCATCGCGTCTCCCCCTCCGGGGCGCCCGGCAGCGAGGAGAGAAAGCGTTCGGCCGTCAGCTCCGGACGGTCGTGGTAGCCCAGCGCGATCGCCGGCCCGCCCAGCACCAGCTCCCCCGGGGCACCGGCCGGAAGCTCGCGCAGCCGCCCGTCGACCACGCGCGTGGCCACGTGCGCCAGGGGAAAGCCGATCGGCGGGTTGCGGTCCCCCGACGTGCACTCGGCCACCGTCACCCAGATGCTGGCCTCCGTGGGTCCGTACACGTTCAGGAACCGCCGCCCCGGCGCCCACCGCGCCACCTGCTCGGCCGGGCAGGTCTCACCGGCGGCCAGGATCAGGCGCAGGTCCGGAAGCTCGATGGGCGCCAGCGCCGCGAGGGTGGACGGGGGGATGGTCAGGACCGTGATGCGCCGCGCCCGCAGCACCTCAAGCAGCGGCGGCCCGGGCATCAGCTCGTCGGTGTCCGCCACGCACAGGGTTCCTCCGCACACCGCCGCCATCACCAGCTCGGAGATGCTGGCGTCGAAGCTGGGCGAGGAGAACTGCAGGATGCGGTCGTCGGCCGCCATCTCCAGGTGGTGGAGCTGCGCGTCGGCCACGTGGCACACCCCGGCGTGATGGACGAGGACCCCCTTCGGCTTGCCCGTCGATCCGGAGGTGTAGATGAGGTACGCGGGCTCGTGGCCCTCGATCTGGAGGCCGGGCGGCGTTGCGGGGTACGGGGAGAGGTCGAGCGCCGTGACGTCCACCACCTCGCACGCGTGCGGCACGTCGGCCAGCGCACCGTCGCGCGCGAGCACCACGCGGGTCCGCGAGTCCGCCACCATGAACGCCAGCCGGTCCGGCGGATAGTTGGGGTCCAGCGGAAGGTAGACGGCGCCGGCCTTGAGGATGGCCAGGAAGGAGAGGACGAGGTCGGCCGAGCGGTCCATGCAGACGCCGACCGTTTCGCCCCGCCGCACGCCGCGGTCCATCAGCGCGTGCGCCAGCTGGTTGGCGCGCTGGTCCAGCTCGCGATAGGTCAGCGACGCCGTCTCCTCCACGGCGACGGCGTCGGGGTGAAGCGCCGCGCAGCGCTCGTAGATGCCGTGGATCGTCGACGCGAACGCCGGCGCGCCGAACGGCGGGAGGCCGGAGGCGGGCTCGTGCCCGGCTTCGCCCGCGCCGAGCAGCGCGAGCGCCGAGACCGGCTCCTCCGGGTGCGCCGCGATCTCGTCCAGGACCGTGTCGATGGACCGCGCGATCGCGCGGATCGCCTCCTCCTCGAACAGGTTCGCGTCGAACCGCAGCTCCAGCCGCGGCGCCGGCCGCGTGTCGTCCACCGCCAGCGCCACGTCGAAGAGCACGGAGCCGCCGCTGAACCAGTCGTCGTCCGGGAGACCGTCGCCCCCGGGATCCGCCTCCACCCGGGACCGGACCGCCAGCAGCGCCTGAAAGAGCGGGTTGTGGCGGCTGGAGTGCCGGATGCGGAGCTCCTCGACGAGCTTTTCGTACGGCACCTCGTCCTGCGCCTCACCGGGGCGCAGGTCCGCGGCGGCCTGCTCCGCGACGGCGCGGCACGCCGGATCTGCTTCCAGGTCCACCACGATGGGCGTCGCGTCCGTCGCCGCTCCCACGAAATCGGGGCGCGGGCGCCGCTGCACGCCGAGCACCATGGAGGTCTGCCCGGCGAAGCGGCTCAGCACGATGGACGCGACGGTCGCCCAGAACGGTGCCTCGCCGAGGTCCGCGCCCAGCGCGCGCTTCGTCCGCTCCGCCACGCCGGCGTCGACTACCCACGAATGGCGGGAGATCCGCGGAAGACGGTGCGCGACGCGCGGCCGGTCGGTGTGCAGCGCGAGCAGCGCCGGTGCGTGCTCCAGCGCGCGGTAGCGGGCGAGCAGCTGTTCCAGGCGAACGCCGCGCAGACGCTGCCGCTGTCTGCGCGCGTGCTCCGTGGACTGCAGCGCCACGGCCGGAAGGTCCGGCTGCTCCCGCCGCTCCACCGCGCGGCACGCCGCCAGCAGTTCGCGCCCGACGAGCGCCAGCGACGGCGCGTCGCACACCAGCGCGTGGGCGACCAGCACCAGTTCCACGCCCCCGGGCCCCACCACGGCCACCACGCGAAAGAGCGGCGCCTCCAGCGCGCGTACGCCGCGCGCCGCCTCGGCGACCGCCGCCTCCGCCGCGCTTCCCGGCTCCACCGCCTCCAGCCGGTCCGGCGGCGCCGCGGTCACGGCCTGGAGCGGCTCCTCGCCCCTGAGCACGATGCCGGTGCCGAGCGCTTCGTGGCGCGCGATCACGGCGGCCAGCGCCGCGCGCGCGGTGTCGAGGGCCGCCGGCTCCGCCAGCCGCACCCGCCGCGTCACCACGAAGAAGTCGGAGGACGGGTCCTTGCGGGCCAGCGTCCAGATGCGCGCCTGCGCGAAGGACAGCGGCGACGCGCGCACCTCCGGCGTGCCGTCCCGGACGGCGGGCACCTGCCGCAGCCGGGCCTCGAGCAGTGCACGTTGCGCGGGAGAAAGGGCGGCGATTCGACGGGCGGTCTGATCCATGTCTTGCTCCCCCGATCGAGACGGTGCACTTCGAAGGCGACACGGCGCGCACCCGGCGCGTGGCTCCGCGCGTCGGCCGGCGCTGGATGCGGAAGGCGCGGGTCAGGCTTCCTGCGGCTGCAGGTGCATGGCGGGCGTAACGGAATCGATGAACTGGCGGATCAGGGCGGCGACCTCGTCGGGCCGGTCGAACATGCAGTAGTGCGTCGCGCCCGGCATCTCTACGAACCGCGCGTTCGGCAGCGCCCCGGCGAGGTCCCGCCCCCGCGCGGGCGAAGCGATCTGGTCGAGCTCGGCCCCGATGATGAGCGCCGGGTGGTCGACGGCCGGCACCGCGCCGTCGATGGTGCAGCGCCAGAAATCCATGATCTGCCGCGCGTAGCACAGCGTGGACTCGCCCGTGCCGTAGGGCGCCATCACCAGCGTCCGCAGCCGCGGATCGATCCCGCCGAGCACCTCCGCGCCGGGCGGCAGGCCGCGCGTCCGGGGCGACGCGCCGGACGCGCCCGCCACCGACTCGGTGAGCGCCGCCCGCACCGAGTCCGCCATCCCCGGCGACCGCTCCAGGAGGGTGAAGACCGTCTCCAGGTTGGTCTGGTACGCGACGTCCGCGCGATCGCCCAGCGAGCGGTAGGTGCCGGCGAGAAAGGTGAGCGACGCCACGCGCCCGGGGTGCTCGGCGGCGTACCGCAGGCAGAGCTTGGGCCCGCTGCACCACCCGACCAGGTGCGCCGGCCCGTCCGTCGCCTCCCGGACGATGGCGTCCAGGTCGCGCGCGTGGTCCTCCATCGTCGCCACCTCCCCGCCCTCCCCCTCCGTCCGCAGCTCCCAGATGACGACGCGGTGGTCGGGGGCCAGGCGATCGATCAGGCGCGTCCAGTAGCCGAGCCCCTGGCCGATGGCGTTCACGATGACGACCGTCCGCTCGCCGTCGCCGAACACCCGGAACTCCGGGCCGCCGGACCGCGCCGGAGGGCGGCGCGTGCCGGTCTCCGGGAACGCGGCCAGGCGCCGCTCCTCGGCGCGCCGCGCGTCGGCGTGGTGCCGGCGCCACGCGCGGACGCACGCCGCCACCGCCTCCGCGCTCGCCGGCTCCGCGCCGCCCTCCGGCCCGCCGTCGCCGGCCGCGAGCAGCAGGCTCTGGCGGCCCGCGCCGATGCGGCTCTCGAACAGCCGGTCCACCGGCGTGAGCGCCGCCTCCTCCGCGCCGAATACCAGTTCCACGTCGTACGCGTCGCCGATGAGGTCGGCGAGCGGCTCGGCGTCGTCGTCGCGCGCCCCCGCGCC
>DATABT010000848.1:0-4576 GCA_036259455.1 Longimicrobium sp.
GCCCGGCGCTCCCCGCGAGCGCCGGGCCGGTTCGTCTTTCTGGGCCGGATCATCGACGCGAGACCCTTGTGAATCCCCGGTTCCACCCCCATCTAAACTGTCGTGTGAACGTTCATCGCCTTCTCCGGGACGAGATCATGAACACCGTGCTGACCACCGGCGACTACGTGACCGAAGGCCGCGACGCCGTCATCGAAGTGGTGGTGGGAGAGGGGCAGCAGGGAGAGATCCGCGTCCGCCACAACGGCCGGGTCGTCGCCGAGGGGAGCGGACGGGTGCGCGCGCGGCTTTCGCCGGGGACGGGGAGCGTGCGTGCCAAGGCGATCGTGAACCACACCAACGGCGGCACCACGGCGGCAAGCGTCACCTACCGCTTCACGGGCGGGCCCGCACCGGACGAGTTTCGCGGCGATGGGGACTTCTCGGCCGGGGAGCCGATCGAGTTCCGGGGTGAGTTCACGCTTTCGTGATCGAGGCGCTCATGAAGATCCGGACGCTCTGGTTCGCCTGCGCCCTGCCCTGCATCGTGGCGGAGACTCCCGCCCGCGCACAGGACAGCCTGCGCCTGAACGAGCTGCGGACGCCGACCTCGCCGGCGTTCGTCATCCTGGGCGTGGAGCCCACCTCCATCGAGCGGCCCACCACGCCGCGCGCCTTTGCCCTCGGGCTGCTCTCCGCGCCCGGCGGCGCGGGCGGGGTGATCCCGGAGAACTACGCCGCGGAGCTCGCGCCGTACTGGATGCGCAGCCACCCCGGGCTGACGTTTCAGGAGTACACCCGCCCCGGCCCCCTGCAGGCGTTCCTTCAGACGTTCTCCATCTCGGTGGCCACGACGGTGCTCGCCACCGGCGCGGACAGCACCACGGGCATCGGTGTGGGCCTCCGCGCGACGCCGGTGATGGGACGCCCGCCCAGGCAGCTGCGGCTGCTCTCCGATTCGCTGCGCACGGTGCAGAGAACGCGGCTGAACCTCTCTGATGCGCTGGATGAAGCCCCATCCCGGGCCGATTCGCAGCGCATTCGGCGGCAGATCGACGCGGAGGACCAGAAGAGCCGCGGCCTGTCGGCTCGCATCCGCGCCCTGCCGGAGGATGAGCGCGTGGGGCTGCATGTGCAGTTCGCGGGGGCGCTCGCCGGCTACTATCCGCGCAACGACTTCTCGGCGGGGCGGATCGGGCGCACGGGGCTCTGGGGAACCGTCACCTACCGCGTGGAGGCGCCGCGCATCGACGTGATCGGCCTTGCGCGATGGCTGCGGGACGACGACGAGGCGGAGCAGAACGCGGTGGACCTCGGCGTTCGCGGCCTCATCCGGTTCAACCGCCTGAGCGCCTCCGCCGAGTTCGTAAACCGTTCCGCGGACGCGCTGGCGGACGGCGCGGACCCGGACGCTGGCGGGTTCGGGGATGGCAACCGGGTGGTGGCGCTGCTGGAGTATCGCGCCTCCGACGACCTGTTCGTCACCTTCAGCTTCGGGCAGGACTTCGCCAACGCGAACGACGATCGCGAGCCGCTGGTCGCCGTGCTCGGGGGCCAGCTGCACTTTGGCCCCAAGCCCCTCGTCGCGCTGCCGTAGAGCCGGGCGGCCATCTCTCCTTGCCCGCGACACGCGGCCCGGCACCCTCCAGGGGTGCCGGGCCGTGTCGCATTCCGTGGCTGGTGCACCCCGCCCGATCCGTCTATCTTGGTGCTGTTCACTCCGGGCACTTATAACGACGGGTTCACTTGCGCCGCGGGTAGCACGGTGCTACCATTGGAGGGGAGGATGGGACGGGGGCAGCCGGCGTATGACCTGGAGCAGTTGCAGCGGCTGATCGGGCAGGGACCGATGTCTTTCGCGATCACCAGGACCGCGGAAGAGGGCGCTGCGAAGCTCAACTGGGACCGTAGCGACATTGTGGAAGCCGTGCTCGAGCTCACGGCTCAGCATTTCTACAAGTCGATGGAATCAGAGAGGATGCCCGGGTTGTGGCAGGACGTCTATCACCTGGAGTGCCGGGGAATATGGTTGTACATCAAACTGCAGCTGGGAACGCACGGACGCGCGATCGTCGTACAGTTCAAGCAGAGGTGAGGGCGTTGGAAACCGATGCCTGCCCGCTGTGCGGTGGTCCCGCGAATCTCGTGGACGAACCACACGCAATGCGGATGGGCGATCGCCCGGTCACCTTCGTGGACCGATTCTACCGCTGCGGCCAATGCTGTGAAGAGTACTTCAATGGCGAGATGATGGACGACTCGCTGCGCCGCGCGACCACGGTCATCCGCGCGGAGGACGGGCTGCTGGCGCCGGACGAGATCGTGGGGCTACGGAAGAAGTACGGGCTCACGCAGGCGCAGCTGGAGCGGCTGATCGGCGCGGGGCCCAAGACGGTGGTGCGGTGGGAGCGCGGTACGGTGAGCCAGAACAAGACCGCCGACACCCTGCTGCGCGTGCTGCTGGAGCATCCGGAGGTGGTGGCGGGCCTGAAGCGCCAGCACGGGATTACCAGGCCGTCGCGGCGCCGGTCATCCCCCGCGGCTGCGCCAAAGGCGAAGAGCGCCTCCGCCGGGCACAAGTGATCGACCGCACGACGTGCAGAACGCCGCCTCCGGTTCCGGGGGCGGCGTTTCTTCATCCCGTCCTTCTCGACAAGCTACCAGCGCCTGCGAGGATCGGGATCGGGATCGTCCTCCGGCGGCGACTCCGGGTCGGCAAGGCGGCCCGGAGCCTCGAAGCGCCAGCGGCGGCGCGTTTTTGCATCGGCGTGCAGGCCTTGCTGGTGCTCCATGGCCTGCTTCACACCCGCGATCAGCATCTCCCCGAAGTTCTCGTCCGTTACCATCCTCGCCTCCTCATCCAGGGGAATCATCCCGCTCAGCTGCCGGGCTCCATCATCATCACGGCGGCGATGGACTCGATGCCGTCCCACAGGTTCTGCAGCCGCAGGTTCTCGTCTTCCGCATGCTGGTTGTTGTCGGCGTTCACCACGGGGACGGTGATGGTGCGCGTCTCCAGCGCCTCGCTGATGACGGAGAGCGGCAGGCTGCCGCCCAGCGTGGGCACCGCGTACACCGGCTCCGCCATGGACGTGGACTGCACGGCGCGCAGCACGGCGCGCGAGATGGGCAGGTCCATGGGCGTGCGCTCGGCGTTGTAGCCGCCCGGGCGCACCCGCACGCGGGCGATGCGCGGGTACCGCTGGCGCTCCTCCAGCGTGGGCTCGCGGTCCAGGATGTGGAAGCCGAACGTGCGGATGTGGTTCATCAGCTTCTCCACCTGGCGCTGGTGATCGTTGCCGCGCACCAGCCGCAGGTCCAGCACCGCCGTGGCCTCGGTGGGGATCACGTTGCGCGCCCCCGCGCCCCCCGGCCCGATGCCGCCGCTCTCGAATCCGTTCACGTTCAGCGAAGGGAGGGTGATGAGCTCCATCAGCGGCGGGCCGGTGATCTCCGGGAGCGCCACGCCCAGGTCGCGCATCAGCTCCGGGTCGTTCAGCGGCAGGTGGCGGATGGCCTCGCGCTCCTCCACGCCCAGCGGCTCCACGTCGTCGTACCAGCCGGCGATGCTCACGCGGCCGTGGCTGTCCTTCATGGTGGCCAGCAGCTGGGCCAGCAGCATGGCCGGGTTGGGCGCCCAGTTGCCGTAGTGCCCGGAGTGCAGCGGGCGCACGGGGCCGTACACCGTCACGGCCACGTTCACGTCGCCGCGCACGCCGTAGACCACCTGCTTGGCGCCGCTCTGGTGCACCGGCCCGTCCGCGATGATCCACGCGTCCGCCCGCAGCGCGTCCGCGTGGCGGCGCAGCAGGTCGCCCAGGTGCGGCGAGCCGGCCTCTTCCTCGCCCTCGAAGAAGAACTTGAGGCTGGACGTGGGCGTCAGCCCGCCGGCGCGCAGGGCGTCGACGGCGGCCAGGATGGCCATCACCCCCGCCTTGTCGTCGCTGGCGGAGCGGGCGTACAGGCGCCACTCGGGGTCGATCGGCTGGCCGGGTTCGGGAAAGGGGATGATCTGCCCCCCCTGGTCGTGGCGCGCGGTGCGAAGGACGGGACGCCAGGGATGGGTGCCGTGCCACGCGGCGCTGTCCGTCGGCTGGCCGTCGTAGTGGGCGTAGAGCACGATGGTGCGCGTGGCGCCGGGGACGGTCCACTCCCCGTAGACGGCCGGAGGCGAGCCCTCGGACTCCAGCAGCCGCGGGTTCAGTCCGCGGCGCCGCATCATCTCCACGATGTGCGCGGCGTTGCGGCGGATGTCGGCCTCGTTGCGCGCCACGTTGGGGATGGCGAGCAGGTCCACGTACTCGCGCAGCAGGGCGTGCTCGTTGGCGTGCCGCCAGGCGCGTACCTGCGGCGTCTGCGCCTGCAGCGGGGGCGTGAGGACGATGGAAAGAAAGCCCATGGCGAGCGGCGCGAGGCGAAGGAGCGGCGAGCGGCTCATGGAACGCGTGGCGGATGGGGATCGGAATGGAGCGCCGGCGGGCGGATCAGCCCTGCCGGGACAGGAATGGTCGCTACGAACAGGCCGTCGCGCAACCGTTCGGGGCCGTGCGTGCGCTCCGAAGAAAACAGATCCGCCCCCCGCCGGGCCTTTGCCCGG
>DATABT010000849.1:0-19446 GCA_036259455.1 Longimicrobium sp.
CCGCGATCACCTGCGGCATGATGGAGGCGTTGTTCATCCGCATGAACCGCGAGTAGCCGTTCTTTGGCGGTTCCTTGCCCAGCAGGTCGATCACTCCGATGCGCATACCGTTTCATCCGCGGGTTCCGGACGCACTGCGACGACGGACAGGATGGGAACAGTTATAGAGTGGTGCCCGATAGTGCAACGAATTTCTTCAGCACCGCGGCGGCGGCCACGATTCAGGAATATCTGGAATTACGCGCAGAACGACGTGAGGACGCGGATCAAGGTCTCATCCGCGTCCTCTTTCATCCGTCGTGCCCTGCGTGTCCCGCGCTTCCGGCGGGGCGCGCGGTCAGGGCGACGCGGGCGGGTCGCCGCCGGAGGGGAGCGCGGGCGGGCGGTCGATCAGCGCCTCGCACTGTTCGGCGATGTGCTCCAGCAGATCCGCCAGGTCCTCGCGGTGGCGCGCGGCGGCGCGCCGGTCCAGGTGGCGTGCGCCCAGCAGCGAGGCGCCCGCCCACGCCGCGGCGGCGGCAATCACGCCGGGCGACGGCGCACCGGCCGTGGCTGCCATTCCGCCAAAGCTCCCCATAAGCGCCGACATCACGCCCAGCCCCGTGTGCGTCGACGCCACCTGCTCCAGCGACTCGTCCTCGCGGATCACCGTCTGCCCGTCCACCGGCGCCACCGTGACCGCGAGGGCCCGCGGCGGCGCCTGATGCCCGGGCACGGCCGAGGTCCACGTCACGCTGCGGCCCAGCAAGGCCGCCTGTCCCGCCATCCCGGTGGCGGAGCGGATCTCCTCCACCAGCGCGTCGAAAGCGGACAGGGGGACCTCGCCGGGAACCACGTGCTCCAGCCGCAGCGAGGCGGGTGCGCCGGTCAACGGCCGGTTGCGGCGGGTGGAAAGCTCCGCCGCGGCCTGTCGCACGTAGCGGGGCTCGATGCCGGCCTCGCCCGCCACCTGCTCCAGGTCCGCCAGCGTGGGCGTGGACGATCCGGCGCGTCACCCTGCAGCTCCGCCGCACGCTTCAGGATGAGCGCGCTCTCCGCGTCGGCGTAGCGGTGCGCGGTGCGGTCGGACGGGTCGCCCATGGCTGCTCCTGCGTGTCCGTGGATGAGGTGCGTTCCGCCCCGCGTCCGCACGTGAAGGGTGCCGGCCCGCTGCGTCCCCGGCTTCAGGGCTGCGGGTTCCACGCGGGATACGTGGCGTTCCGTACCAGCGGGCGCGGGTTGGACCCGTCGCGGCCGATGATCCACAGGTCGGACGGCAGGGTGGCGATCTCGCTCAGCGTGTTGCTGCCGATGCGCTCGAACACGATCGACCGGCCGTCCGGCGACACGCTGAAGTGGCGCACCATCTCTCCGTTGAAGTCCGTCAGCTTGCGCAGCTGCCGGGTGGCGAAGGTGAACTCGTACAGGTTCACGTCCTCGTCCGTGAGCGCGTCCTGCCGCGCGACCAGAAAGCCGGAGGCGTCGGGGAGCCAGCGCAGGTCGATCACGCGCACGTAGTTGCCGAAGGTGGCGACCGGCGTTCCCGTTTCGCGCGCCCCCTCACGCACGCGCAGGATGTGCGTCTCGCCCGATTCCGTGTACGGACGCGCGTCCATCACCAGCAGTTGGTCCGCCGCGGGCGGGGGGCCCCAGTCCGCGGCGCAGACGGGCCCGAACACCTCGGACGGCAGCAGCTCGTCGTACGCGGGGCCCGGCGGCGGGTCCGCGGGCACCTGCTTGAGCAGGCAGGTGGGGCCCAGGAAGTAGCCCACCCTGGACCCGTCCGCGCGCCAGAACGGCCCGTCCGCGCCGTAATGCTCGATGGGCGTGCCGGTCACGGCGAGCGGTGCGGCGGCGACCGTTCGCCCCGGCTGCACGTCGGCCGCGGCGGCGGCGTCCGTCCAGCGGAGGATGCCGCTGATGACCACCACCGGCTGCGGAACGCCCTCCCCCAGGTCCGCCACGTTCTCGAAGGTCAGCCGCGTCGCGCCGGCGGGCGCGATGATCTGCTGCTTCGGCTCCGGCGCGCCCATCACGTACACGAAGTACGGGCCGCCGTCGAAGGTGAGGTTCTGGATGGTGACCGTCACCGTCCCCTTCGGCAGGCGCGCGAACTCCGCGTGGGCGGGCGGATTGGTCAGCCGGCGCAGTCCGCTCCCGTCCGGCGCGACCGAATACAGGTCGCGCTCGTAGACCGACATCGCCATCTCGTGGTTGCTGGCGAAGGCGATCTCCGCGCCATCCGGGCTCCAGATGGGCGCGGTGACGTCGTGCAGCGTGTCGGGCAGCCGCCACACCAGGCGGTCGCCGGTGCCGTCCGGCCGCACCAGCCGCAGCTCGCGCCCGTTGGCCGCCACGTACGCGATGGTCCCCGGCGCCCGCGCCGCCGAGCGCGTCCGGCCGGCGGGAGATGCCGCGTCGCCGGGCGCGGCGGACTCGTTCGCGTCCGCGTCGCCGCCGCACGCGGCCAGCAGAAGCACGAGCAGGATGCCCGCGCCGCGCGCACCTCGCGCGGAACGCGAAGGCCGATCGTATCGCATGCGAAAAATCTCCCGTTTTGTCCGGATGCAGTTCCGCCGCCCGGGAGCAGAATGATCGGAAACAAAAAGCGCCGCAACGTCCGGGGATGCGGCGGATGGAAAACCGGGAGTTCCGGATACCTATTCCGCGGCGGGGGCGGCGGAGGGGGCGCGCCGCTGGAAGGGCGCGACGGCGGAGGCGGCGTTGCGGCGGATGAGCGTCGCGCCGACGCCGATGACCACGAAGGTGCCCGCGAAAACGGCCCACCAGAAGCGGAACCCCGGCGTCCGCGTGGCCACCTCGCTGACGGCGGCGGCGCACAGCCCCACGTACGACCACGTCATCCACGCGTAGTGGTGCTCCACCCAGTTCGCGGGGCGGCGGCGCACGGCCGGGACCGTGCCGGCCACCACCGTCGCCAGGCTGAGCACGGCCGCCACGTGGAACGGGCCAAAGCCGCCGAACAGCCGGTAGATCATCAGCGCCGAGCCGTTCAGCGCGAGCATGCTGCACACGTACACCCACCCGGTGCGGCGGTGGACGCGCGTGCCCTTGCGCCGCAGCAGCACCACGGCGCCGGAGCCCAGCGCGGCCAGCGCGCAGGTCGTGTGGAACCAGCCGAGAACGTTCATGCCCGTGCCGTACGGGCGCGGCGGGCGGATCGTTTCACCGCCGTCAGGCCAGCCAGCCGAACAGCGCCCGCGCCAGCGGCGGCCACGCGGCGAAGAGCGCGAACGCCGCCAGGGCGACGGGCGCGTTGAGGGTGCGGTAGATGGAGCCCACGTAGATGGACGAGACCGCGCTGAAGGCCGCGTGCGCCGCCAGCACGCCCGCCACGTGGACGAGGACCCCCGTCCAGACCGGCACGCCCACCGCCGAGTCGCGGACCAGCAGCGCCGTGTATCCGCCCCAGACGATCAGCAGCGCCACGCCCACCGCCATGTTCGACAGCACGAACGCGTCGGACGGCGGGTCGTCCACCACCCGCAGCCCGTGCTGCACCAGGGCCATCAGCGCGGAGCCCAGCAGCACCACGCCCCACAGCACGCAGAACGCGCGGACGAGCTCCCACAGCAGCGCCCAGCGCCCCAGCGGCAGCAGCATTCCCGTGATCACCACCAGGACGATCACGTTCCAGACGGCGTTCCAGCGGATTTCGTCCTGCAGCGTGTCCCGTCCAGTGATGGCGCTCATGGTGGCGGGAGATTGAGGGGAATCGTGAGACGCGCCCGAAGAGTGTTGCCAGCCCTCGCGCCAGACCAGTCATCCTGAGTCATGCGGCGCTGCGCGCACGCCTGGATGATTGTCGCTCGCTCCGCGAACCGTCGTTCCGAAGGACGCGCCCACGTGATCCAGCCCGTGCAGGATCTCCGCCGCCGACTGAGGAATCTACTCGCCAGTGCTGGTGCCACACCGCCCGGCGGGATCCACGGGGTGGCCCTCGGGGATGGTGTACGAACGCAGGAGCACGAGCGCGAAACCATCTTGCCCGCCGGCCGAAGCATCGGCACGGGCAAGTAGATCGATTCCACACTCGTTCCTCGTTCCGAATGACAGTGCAGTGCGATGCCGCTGGCATCTCGCCCACCCCGGTTTCCGTTCCGGGTGGCGACGCGCGTAACTCGCTGCTACACCGCACACCGGCGCCGCCCGAAGGGAATGCGGGGCCTGGCTTCGTGCCCGCGGCCTGGCCGCGCGCTGGTGGAGAAGGTCCTTCGATCGCGCCGCAAGCGATTGTGCTGCTTCCGGTTCCGCGCGGGCGCTCCCTGAATGGAAAGGAACTCTGGGCGAGCCCGGAGCGAGAAACGAATCACCAGCACGGGTGAGTAGATCAGTCGGCGCCACGGGTCCTGCACCGGCAGCGATCACGCGGCGCCTCCTTCGAAATGACAGCCGCGGGTGGGCGGCTTTCATCAGGACTCAGGATGACCTGATCCTCACCAGGTCTGCAATCCCCTCACCGCGCCAGGCGGTACTTCACGATCTCGGCGTCGTTGCGGTGGCTGGCGAACAGCTCGTCGCGGTCGTTGAAGGCGATGCCGAAGATGCCCGCCGTCGCGAACTCCGCCACGAAGCGTCCGTCCGCGTCGAACACGTGCACCCCGCCCATCATGTCGCTCGCGTACACGCGCCCGCGGCCGTCGACGACGATGTCCTGCGGCGCGCTCATGGTGCCCGGGCCGTCGCCGCGGCCGCCGAACCGGTTGCGGAAGCGGCCGTCGCGGCCGAGATGGTAGATGACGCCCGTCCAGGTGTCGGTCAGGTACAGGTCCCCCGTCCCCGCCACCGCCACGCGATCGGGTGAAGCCTGTTCGTCGATGGCCTCGCGCGCGTCGATGGTCTTCAGCACGCGGCCGTCCGCGTCCAGGTGCATTACGCGGTTCCGGTCCGAGACGGCCCACAGGGTGCCGTCCAGCGCCACCGCCAGGTCGTTGACACTGGCGCCGCGGGGGAGCGGCAGGACGTCGAGCGCGCGGCCGGTGGCGCCCTCGTAGCGGCGCACGCGGCCGGACTGCACCACGTACGCGGTGCCGCCGCGGTCCACCTCCAGGTCCAGCACGGGGCTGCGCGGGTCCGCCATCCACTGGGTGAGAAAGGTGCCGGCGCTGTCGAACGCCTGCACGCGGCCGCCCGAGTACTCCGCCACGTAGATGCGCCCGGCGCCGTCCACGGCCACGGAGCGCGCGTCCTGGAAGCGCCCGGCGCCCGTCCCCTCGCTGCCGAAGCGCATCACCGGCTCGGCGAACGCGGGGGGCGCTTCCTCCTTCAGCGGCGACGCCGGCGCGGCGCGCGGGGTGGGCAACGATCCCGGCGCGGCGGGATCGGCCGGCTCGTCGCCGCCTGCGCGCACGGCCACCACGCCCGCGCCGACCAGGGCGACGAGCAGCGCGGCGGCGATCATGCGCCGTGCGCTGGAGGGCGGCGGCGCGGCGGGGGAGCGGGCGTGGGACGGTGACGCGGGCCCGGCGGATGGCGCCGGGGGAACGGCACCGCCGTGCTGGCCGGCCGCCAGGCGCTCCACCGCGTACTTCGCCTCCGCCAGCCCCACGCCAAAGTGCTCGCGGTACGTGCGGATCGCGCGGATCACGTTCCCCGCGCGCAGGTCGCGCAGCACCGCGGCGATGGCGTCGGTGTGGCGCGACTGCTGGGCGGCGGCGTGCACCCTGCCGCCGCGCTCCGCCAGCAGCACGCTCGCGCCGCAGTAGGTGCAGCGGACGACGGTCGCGTGCTCCGGCGGAACGTCCAGCGGCGCGGAGCAGGTGGGGCAGCGGAGTGGTGCGGGCATGGCCGGATCATCCGGAAACGGGTCGGGCCCCGGCGGACGCCGGGTGGCAGGTTCCGCAATCTACATCGCGAAAACCGGCAGAAGGAGGGAGAAGTACCCACGAACTTCGCGCGACCGCACGCGCCGCCGGCGAAGCGAGCGGATCGGCCGGGGCGAAGGAACTGGAGTCAGGCGGCGAGCAGAAACAGCAGGAGGGCGGCGCCCGTGATCACGAGCATCCCCCCGATGACGAGGTTCCACTGGAAGTCGCGCCGCGCGTCCTGCTCGTTGAACCACGCGCCCCAGCCGGCGCGGCGCCGCGTGCCCGCCGTGCGCGCGGGGGGCTGCTCCGGCGCGGGCATCAGCAGCAGCGACGCGCCCAGGGCGAGCGGGATGAGCGCGGCGAGCAGCGCGTCCACCCCCTCCGACCGGCCGCCCTCCAGCGGACGACCACCAGCCCGATGACCGCCGCGATCGCGATCCCGCGGAGCACCGCGCGCGGCGCGAGCTCCGCGGACGCGCTCCGCCCCGCCAGCGGATGCGGCCTGCCGGACGCGCGCGGCGGCACCTCCACCGGCGCGCGGGCGGGCGCCATCGGGCGGCCGCAGTGGACGCACGCGGGCGCCGCGTCGGAGATCTCGCGGCGGCAGTCGGGGCAGGGAACCAGCGCCATTCCTCAGCCCGCGACGGCGAAGAAGTACGACGCGCTCCCCACGTTCCCCTCCGCGACCTGCACCGCATCCACCACGACTTCGTAGTTCCCCGCACCGGCGGGGAGCTTGATGGGCTCCTTCGTGGTGAAGGTGCTCGTCGTCTGGTACGTGAGCGGCGTCTCGTCGTGAAAGTCGCCGCCGACGGCGCGGACGCGCGCGGTGACCTGGAAGGATTCCGGCACCCACGGCGATCCCGCCGCGCTGGAGATCTTGCAGCCGCACATCATCGCCACCCACGCCGTCACGTCCATGAACCCCGACGGCGGATTGGCCACGCCGGGCGACAGGATCTGCACGCTCAGGCCGGGCATCACCAGCACCACGCCGGGCTCCTGGTCCAGGTGCAGCCCGGGGGTGAGCCACATCTGCTGCCGCGCCACGTGGCCGTTGGGCACGCCGTTGGCCAGCGTCTCGGCGCTGAACTCCACCAGCGTGGGTCGGTGCAGGTCAAGCGTGGCCAGCAGCCCCGCCGTGGGCTGGCCGGCGGGCGCGGAGAGCCACTGCACCGTGTCCACCGGCGTCGCGGGGGTGACGATCACCTCGCGCGAGGCGCCGGGGCCGAACGTGGCGGAAAGCTGTCCGGAGCCACCCGTGGCGATGCGCTGCGCCAGGATCTCGCCGGAAACGGCCTCCCGCAGCGTGACCAGCGCGTAGCCGCCGTCCGGCCCGATGAACTTGCCGCCCCTGGCCTGCACCCGCACCAGCACTCGTGTTTCCATCGTGGGGATCTGGTTCGTGGGAGATGGGATGATGGCGAGGTCGCTCGCAGAAGGTTGCGCGCGAGCCACCCCGCGCGCCAGAGCCGGACGGAGGCCAGGGATCGATCCGGGATTGATCTCACGCATTCGTGGCGGTCTTGACGCCTGTCCACTCCGCAAACCTCTTTCACCACCTGTACCATGACCGCCGCGGCTGTCATTTCGAAGGAGGCGCCCGCGTGATTGCTGCCGGTGCAGGGATCCTGTGGCGCCGACTGAGAAATCTACTCACCCGTGCTGGAGACCCGCTTTCTCGCTCCGCGCTCGCCGAGAGTTCCTTTCCTTTCAGGGAGCGTCCACCCGGTAAGTTGAAGCTACAATATTCTCTGTCGGCGGCGGAGCGATCGGACTGGCGTGAGGCAGGCTTCCAGCATCGAGACCAGTTCCTCGGTTCGCCTGCAAGGTCCTTCGGTCGGCGCGCATGGTATACATCGCACGGGCAGGTTCCGCGCGGCGCCTCCCTGAATAGAAAGACCCATTCGGGCGAGGGCCGTCGAGCGGGGCGTGGCACCTGCCCCGGCGAGTAGATTTCTCAGTCGGCGCCACAGGTTCCTACACCGGCAGCGATCACGCGGCGCCTCCTTCGAAAAGACAGCCGCGGCGCGAGCGACTTTCATCCCACAGGGTGCGCGCAGCGCCGAACGACTCAGGATGACTCTCCCGCGCATTCAGGTGGCCAGGAGTTTCGGGCACCAGACCGGGGTTCATCCTCCTCCACTCCCTCCACGTGACAGAAGTCGGTGGGTCAGGCGTCCGGCGGCGCCGTCGGCAGGAGGAGGGTGAAGGTGGTGCCGCTGCCTTCGGCGGTGTCGACGCGGATGTCGCCGCCGTGGGCGTCCACGATTCCCTTCACGATGGAAAGGCCCAGGCCCACGCCGCGCTTGTCCCGGCGGCTGGCCTGCCAGAAGCGGTCGAACAGCCGCGGGACGTGCTCCGGCGGAAGCCCCGGCCCCGTGTCCGCCACCGCCAGGGCAACGCCGTCGCCGCCGCCGCGCGCGGAGACGGTCACGCGGCCGCCCTCCGGGGTGAACTTGAGCGCGTTGCCGATCAGGTTTCCCAGCGCCTGCACCACGCGGTCGCGGTCCGCGAAGACCATCGCCTCGCGGTCCATCTCCCCCCGCACCAGCGCGATCCCCTTTTCCGCCGCGGCCATGACGGCCTGCTCCACGGCCTCGTGGGCAATGGAGGCGGCGGAGTGCGGCTCGCGGAGCAGCGAAAGGCGTCCGCTCTCGATGTGGGTGATGTCGAGCAGGTCCTGGATGAGCCGGTTGGCCCGCTCCGCGGCGCGCTTGATGACCGCCGCCTGGGTGCGCTCCACCTTCATGCCCTCCGGCAGCAGCTCGCCCAGGAACGACGAGCTCATGAAGATGGAGTGGATGGGGTTGCGCAGGTCGTGCGACACCACGCCCAGCATGTCGTCCCTCGCGCGGGTGGCGGTGCGCGCGGCGTGGTAGAGGCGCGCGTTCTCCACCGCCAGCGCGGCCCGCAGCGCCAGTTCCTCCGCCAGCCCGCGGTCCGCCGGCTCGAACGGGGGGCGCGCCGCGGTGCGCACCAGCGAGAGCGTCCCCAGCACCTCCTCCCGCAGGCGCAGGGGGACGACGAGAATGGAGCGGGGCGCCAGCTGGCGCACGACGTCCGCGTGCTCCGGGCCGCGTCCCAGCGTGTCGATCCAGGCGTCCTCGATCTGGGGGATGAAGAGCGTCTGCCCCGTCTCCATCACCTGCGCCTGCGGGCCGCCGTCCCCCAGCCGCGGCGGAATCTGCCGCGCCCGCTCGAACATCTCCGACGTTCGCGCGTCCGCGTTCGACATCCCCACCCGGCGGATGGTGCCCTCGTCGATCAGGTCCACCATGGCGATCTCCGCCAGCCGCGCCACGGCCAGCCCCGCAATGGCCTGCACCGTCTCGTCCACGTCCAGCGACGACGAGAGGACGCGCCCGCTCTCCGCGAGCAGGTGCAGCCCGTCCAGCGCACGCTTCTGCTCCGTCACGTCCGTAAAGCGCACCACCGCGCCCACCAGCTCGCCCCCGCGCGTGACCGGCGACGACGCGTAGGCCACGGGAAGCGAGGTGCCGTCGCGCCGCCAGAGCACGTCGTCCGCCACGTACACGGCGAGTCCCCGCTCCGCCGCGCGCGCGATGGCGCACTCCTCCACCGGGTACGGCGTGCCGTCCGGGCGCGAGTGGTGAAAGAGGGCGTGCGCCTCGTGCCCCACCATCTCCTCCGGCGCGTACCCCAGCTGCCGCGCCGCCGCCTGGTTCACAAAGAGGATGCGGCCGTCGGTGCCAATGGTGTACACGCCGTCCGTGGTGGCGTTCAGGAACTCGTCGCGCTCGCGGGCGGTGCGCTCCATTTCCCGCGCGGTCCGCCGCGCCCCGGCCAGCGCGCGCCGCAGCTCGATCTCGCGCTGGGCGCTGGCGGCCAGCTCGCGCAGCACCTCCACCTCCGCCTCGGTCCACCCGCGCGGTGCCGTGTCGATGGCGCAGAACGAGCCGATGGGGAGCCCGTCCACCACCAGCGGCACGCCCACGTACGCCGCCACGCCCAGCGCTTCAACGGTGGGCACGTCGCGGTACAGCGGGTCCGCCCGGGTGTCGGAGATGACCAGCGGGTGCTCGGGCGTGGCGCCGGCGATGCTGAAGTGGCAGAAGGTGCGGCCGGCCAGCTCGCGCGCGCTGGCCAGCGGCTCGCCGAAGCCGGTGGAGGCCAGGTAGAAGTCGCGGTCGTCGTCCACCAGGGAAAGAAAGGTGGCGGGCACGCCCAGCAGGCGCACCGCCAGCCGCGTCAGCCGGTCGAAGGGCTCCTCGGCGGGCGCGTCGAGCAGGCCGGTTTCGCGCACGGCGGCCAGCCGCGCGGGGTCCTCCCGGATGACGTCCGGATCGACACCCGGCGCCGCGACGGGAGCGTGAGCAGAGAATGAGGAGTCGCGGCGCGGCTCGCTCGGCATCGCTGGTACCACGGGTCCGGGGGCGGATCGGTTTTCGGCGCGGAGGGACAGGCAAAAACCGGGCACTCCCCTCCGGCCGCGCCGTTCGTCGTCTTCAGAGCGGCGGGGAATGTGTCACGCGGAGGACGCAGAGAAGAGAGAGCGGACGCGGGGGATGAACTTCCCCGGTGCCCTCCTTCCCCTGCGCCCTCCGCCATCCGCGGGTGACCGGCTACAGCCGATCGTACTCTACCCAGAAATCCGCGCCCAGCTCTGCGCGGATGCGCGCGAGAACCTCCGCCGCGGCCTGGTCGAACTCCCGGAACTCCTCCGGCGGCCACGGGCCCGGCGCGGCGGGATCGTTCCTGTCCAGCGACGTGTCGTGCCAGGCGGAAAGCTCGTCCAGGCGCCGCCGCACGTCGTCCGGGAGGGGAAGCCGGTCCTCGATGGGTCCCACGCCGAACGCGTCGCGGGCGGCGTCGTTGCCGCACCACAGGCATCCGCCGCCCCACTCGAACATCAGCCGGACGTGGTAGCGCGACATCGCGGAGGAAAGAAGCGGGGTAGGGAAGACGGGCCCGGCGCGAAATTCTAACATCCGCCGCTCCGGCGATCCAGCGAAACGGGGTTCGTGGCTGGCCTCCGCTCCTGGTGGCTGATTTCCCCGCCCGCCGCCGGAGCGCGTGAGTTCGCCGCTGAAAAGAGTTGGTCTCACACAGAGTCAACAGAGTCAACAGAGTGAAGGTTCAGCGAGACGATTGCCTTCGTGCTGCTTCGATGAGCCGGGAAGCCCGTGGCGCGGCACGAGAAAACTCTGTCGACTGCAGTGTGATGCCCCTTCTGCCGGTGGACGCGGAATGAGCATGAGAGGGTGTTGAAAGATCTCTCCCGGCACGATGTCATCCTGAGTCATCCGGCGCTACGCGCACCCTGTCGGACGAAAGCCGCTCGCCACGGCTGTCATTTCGAAGGAGGCGCCCGCGTGATCCTTGCCGTTGCAGGAACCCGTGGCGCCGACCGAGAAATCTACTCGCCCGTGCTGGTGCCACGCCCGCTCGACGGCCCTCGCCCGAATGGGTCTTTCGATTCAGGGAGCCGCCGCGCAGGTCCCTGTCGCCGCACGTTAGAGGGCGGCGACCGAAGGACCTTGCCGGCAACGCGACGGGCTCGCTCGGGTGCGAGGGACTGGGACGCTGCTTCGCGGACAAGGTCCTCGGCGCCGAAAGCCTTGTGCACCATGAGTTGCGTGAGCGCGCTCCCTCGGGGTGACTTCCCCTGCTTCTCGGTGGATGAATCTCTACGCACGCTCCGAGATCGAGCGTCAACCGCCGCTGCGCCCCAGCCGCTGGAGGGCGTGACGGTGGGCGGCGTCCCTGGCCTCGGCCGAGGGGACGGCGATCTCGGGCTGGATGCCTATTCCTTCCCAGCCGCGGCCCGTGCGCGGATCGGTGACGCGGGTGAAGGTGATGGAGGCCGTCAGCCCGTGTCCCACCGGGATGAAGCGGTTGTTGCGCCCGCCGCCGCGGGTACGCTCGCCCACGATGGTGGCGCGCCCCAGGCTCTGCAGGATGAACGGCAGCGCCTCCGCCGCGGAGAAGGAGCCCTGGTCGATGAGGACGTACAGCGGCACGTCCAGCCGCCGCGGTCCGGGCACCGTCTGCAGCGCGCGCCGCACCTCCGTCGCCTCCTGGATGCGGCTGTACACCTGCACCAGCGGCGTTCCCGGAGCGACGAAGTGGCTGATGACGTGGTCCACCATCACCGGCGAGCCGCCGGGGACGCCGCGCAGGTCCAGGATCACCGCGTCCGCGCTCCCCACCTGGCGCAGGGCCGCCGTCGCGGCGTCCAGCGCGGCGCGCGTGTCGTTCATGGGCCCGGTCAGGCGCACGTAGCCCACGTTGCCGGGCAGCATCTCCACCGGCGCGAATCCGTTCCCCGCCGCGGCATCCCCGCCGGGCATCCGCATCCCCGGCATCCCCTGCATGACCCGCAGGTGGCGGTCGCCGTTGACGGCCTGCATGTCCTCGGTCATCGCGGTGGCGAAGGCCTGGGGCGCCGTCAGGGCGGCGTACGCACCGGCGCGCTGCCGCTCGCGCAGGCGGTTGGCGATCATCTGCCCCGTGTCGGGCGCGGTGTGCATCCGCTCCAGCAGCCCCGCCACGCTGTCGACTACCGCCTGCTGCGCCGCCGCGGAGAGCGCCGCGTTCGACGGCGGTCCCGGGGGCGCGACGGACTGCGCGGCGGCGGGTCCGGCGGGACCGTCATCCCCCGCGCGCGCGAAGCCGGCGATGCGGTGCGGCGGCTCCGCCAGCATGCGCACCGCGATGTTGGTGCGCTCATCGCCGCTGCGCAGCCGCACGATGACGTCCGCGTCGATCCCCGCCAGCTCGAAGCCGGCGATGCGCCACCTTCCCGCGGGGGACAGGCGATTCATGGCCCGGTCCACCGCCTCCTCCATGGGCCCGGCCACGAACTCCGGGGCACCCTCGCGCCGCAGCACCTCCAGCGCCCCCGCGCGGTCGCCGGCAATGATGCGCTCCACCACGGCCGCGGCGCGGCGGGCGCCGGGATGCGTGTCGGGAATGGGCTGCGGATTGACTTCCTGCTGCTGCGCCGCCAGCGGCAGGGCCAGCGCAAGCGCCAGCGTCGCCGCGATTCGTGAAAGTACAGGCATGGTTCGATGATCCCGCCGATGGGGGTGGATGGCGTCACGCGAATCGTTGCCGCGCGACAGCATCCGATGCCGCCACCCGTCCGGAAGGTTGCCAGATGTATTCCTCCGTTGTATACAATCGGATGATCCTGTGAACGCGGGCACGCGGAGAGAAGAAGGAGTACGCGGAGTACGGATCCGTTCCCCGGCGAACTCGCTTTACTGACTCCGCGCACCCTGCGCTCATGCAGTTCGGGCGGCCTGGCTCACATCAATCGAGGAGTGCGGTGGCGGCGCGAAAGGATTTGTACGATGCGCTGAAGGCAATGGTGGTGCGAGGGCACATCGCGCCCGGGCTGCGGCTGACGGAGAACGACATCGCCGCACGGATGGGCGTGAGCCGCACCCCCGCGCGCGAGGCGCTGCGCCGCCTGCAGGCGGACGGCCTGCTGATGGCGCGGGGGAGCGGCCGGCGCACGGAGCTGGCCGTGGCGCCGCTCACGCGCGACGACCTGGTGGAGGTGTACGAGGCCATGGCCGCGCTGGAGGGGATGGCGGCGCGCCGGGTGGAGCGGCTGTCCGCGACGGAGCGGCGCGCGCTGGCCGCCCGGATGCGCACGGCGGAGCTGGCGTTCGAGGCCGCGGCCAAGACCGATCCCGCCGCCTTCGACGAGATGTTCGAGCGGCACAACGCCTTTCACCGCGAGCTGGTACACGCCGCCGCGGGGCGCCGCCTGCGCGAGCTGCTGTCGGTGGTGCAGCCCCAGTCGGACCGCTACGAGTGGATGTACGCGCCCATGGTGGGCCCCGACCACGCGGCCACCTTCGCCGAGCACCGCGCCATCCTGGACGCCGTCCGCGCCGGCACCGCCGACGAGGCGGAGTTCGCCGTGCGCGCCAACTGGCTCAACGGCGCCACCCGCCTGCTGTCCGCGCTGGACCGCTGGGGCCCCCGCGGCGCCTGGGTGCTCCCTCCCGCGGAGGGGTGACGGCACCCGGAGGCTCATGCGCGGGACGCGCTACGTTGGCGGCAGCGTCTGGACGTAGCGGGCGGCGAGGTCGATCCACTCCCCCAGCGAGCCGCCGTCCGCGTGCTCGCCGCGCACCCGGACAAACCCCCGCATGAGCCTGCCCGTGATGTCCATCGTCGCCGCGCCGGGGCGGCCGAGCGCCTCCGCCTCCTGCTCGCTGCCCACGCGGAACATGAAGCGGCCGGCCTTGCACGCCGCAGAGCATGTTGCCGTGCAGCATCCAGCAGTATCCGCCGAACATCTTCTTCTCCTGGATGCCCGCGCGGTTGCGCAGGGCGCCGCGCATGCGCTCAGCCAGCTGCGGATCGAACGGCATGGGCGTGGCTCGGGGCGGGGGCGGAAGCATGCGCCGGCTGCCGGTACGCCAGCGCGATGAGCGGGGAGACGAGCAGGAACTGCACGAGGGTGAAGGCCGTCTCCAGCATCATGAAGTCCGCCACGGAGCTCATCCGGTACTTGGCCGCGACGGGAAGGGTGGTGAACGACCACGCCAGGAGCGCGAACGTGCCGCCGAACGCCGCGGCGCTCCGCATCCACTCCTCGCGCCGCGTGCTGAACAGCCGGGGATACGCCCAGGCGAAGACCACGGCCTGGATCGCCATCGACAGGAGCCCCAACGGGATGATGACCTCTTCCCGGTACATCCCCAGGCGCTCGTAGCGCTCGCCGAAGGTGACCAGGTGCCACGCATAGCCCAGCGGAAACGTCGGCACCAGGTATGCGGCGACGGCCCACCAGAACGGCTTTCTCACGCTCCCCTCCTGCGCGGGTGGAATGTCGGGACTTCCGGGACCGGACCCAAGATAGAATGTCGCTTGCAAACTGCAAGTAATTCGTGTACCCTCCTCCGCATGAACAGCAATCGACGCAGGGAGCGCCGGTCCGGGTGCCCCATCAGCACGGCACTGGACGTGCTCGGCGACGCGTGGTCGCTGCTGATCGTGCGGGACCTGATGTTCAAGGGGTTCCGCACCTTCAACGAGTTCGCGAACGCGGGCGAGGGAATCGCCACCAACATCCTGTCCGACCGGCTGGCCCGGCTGGAGGCGGCCGGCATTCTCACCCGCGGCCGTGACCCGGGGGACGCGCGGCGCCATCTTTACCGGCTGACGGAAAAGGGGATGGACCTGGCACCCGCGCTGGTGGAGATCGTACTCTGGTCCGCGCGGTACGAGCGGACCGATGCGCCCGAGGCCGTGGTCCACGAGATGCGCACCAACCGCGAGCGCTTTCTGGCGCGCGTCCGCGAGTCGTGGTCCGCCGGCGAGCCCTCCGGCGCCCTCGTCCCGTAGTGCGCGTCGTCACTCCGCGAACCCGAGCCTCCGCCATGCCCGTCATCCGCCCCCCGCGGCTCCTCGCGCTCCTGGCCGCCCTCGGCGCCGCGCCGCTGGTCGCG
The DNA here is from genome assembly GCA_036259455.1 of Longimicrobium sp. GTDB lineage: Bacteria > Gemmatimonadota > Gemmatimonadetes > Longimicrobiales > Longimicrobiaceae > Longimicrobium. Next base: position 15,242 of record DATABT010000849.1, read on the forward strand.
CAGCGTCCGGAGATCACGCCCGGCGTGCGGCCCTTCGTGGCGGTGGACGCGCCGGTGGTGGCGCTGACGCACGTGCGGCTGGTGGACGGCACCGGTGCCCCCGCCCGCGAGGACCAGACGATCGTGGTGCGCGACGGGCGCATCTTCGCCGCCGGCCCGGCCAGGTCCACGCCCGTCCCCGCCGGCGCCCGGAGAATGGACCTGCGCGGCCACACCGTCATTCCCGGCCTGGTCAGCCTGCACGAGCACACCTACCTCGGCGGGCTGCGGCGCACGGTGCCGATGAACGCCGGCGCGCACCTGTACCTGGCCTTCGGGGTGACCACGGCGATGACGGCGGGGAGCCAGCTGCCGGAGCAGGAAGTGGAGCTGAAGCGCGCCATCGACGCGGGGGAGATGCCCGGGCCGCGGCTGCACATCGCCGGGCCGTACATCACCGCGGGAACGCGGCGCACGGGCCCGTTCCGCGGCGTGGACTCGCCCGAGGAGGCGCGGCGCTTCGTGGACGAGTGGGCGGGGCAGGGCGCCACCTGGTTCAAGGTGATGAGCGGCCCGCGCGACGTGCTGCGCTGGACGATCGCCGCGGCGCACGCGCGCGGGCTGCGCGTGACGGGCCACCTGTGCTCCGTTACCTTCACCGAGGCGGCGGAGATGGGGATCGACGCGCTGCAGCACGGCTTCATCACCAACAGCGAGTACCTGCCCGGCAAGCTGCCGGACGCGTGCCCGCGCGACAACCAGCGCGGCCAGGCGGACGTGGACGTGGAGAGCCCCGCGGTGCGCGAGAGCATCCGCCGCATCGTGGCCGCGGGCACGCCGGTGGTCAGCACGCTGGGCGTGTACGAGAGCTTTGTCCCCGGCCGGGCGCGGCTGGACCCCCGGGCCATGGAGATGCTGGCGCCCGAGGCGCGCCGCGAGGTGGAGCAGAACCACGCGGGGCTCGCGACCGCGGCGTTCAACGTTCCCGAGCGGCTGCTGGCGAAGATGATGCGGTGGGAGCGGATGTTCGTGCAGGCGGGCGGGCTGCTGGGCGCCGGCTCGGACCCGTGGGGAACGGGATTTCTTCCCGGGTTCGGCAACCTTCGCAACTACGAGCTGCTGGTGGAAGCGGGCTTCAGGCCGGAGCAGGCGATCCAGATCCTCACCCTGAACGGCGCGCGAATCCTGGGGGAGCAGTCGCGCATCGGCTCCATCGCGCCGGGCAAGGCCGCCGACCTGGTCGTCATCCGCGGCGACCCCGTCGCCACGCCCTCCGCCATCTACGAGGTGACGACCGTCTTCCGCGACGGCGTTGGCTACGACCCGGCGCGGTTGAGGGAGTTTGCGCGCGGCAGGGTGGGCGTATATCGCCGAAAGCGCGTCCTTTTTGTCCGCGGGGAACGCAATGGGGTGTGCCGCGGCGTTGACCGGGGGACGAGGCCAGGGTGGAGAGATTCGTGAGGAGCAGCACGGAAGGGACGCGGCGCACCGCCGCGGTGCGCATTCCGCCCGCCGCAAGGGCGGTGCTGGTGGTGTTTCTGCTGTACCTGTTCCTGGTGGGCGTGGCTTTTCTGGAGGCCGGAATCGCCTCCCTGGGCAAGGGGTTTCAGGAGGCGCTGCTGCGGTCGGTGTCGCACCCGGTCTCCGGGCTGTGCGCCGGGCTGCTGGCGACCGTGCTGGTGCAGTCGTCGTCCGTATCCACCTCCACCATCGTGGGCATGGTGGGCGCGGGCACCCTGCCCCTGGCCCTGGCCGTCCCCATGATCATGGGCGCCAACATCGGCACCACCGTCACCAGCACCCTGGCCTCGCTGGGAAGCATCCGCCGTGCGGATGAGTTCCGGCGCGCGTTCGCCGCGGCCACGGTGCACGACTTCTTCAACCTGATGGCGGTGGCCGCGCTGCTTCCGCTGGAGCTGGCCACCGGTTTCCTGAGCCGCATGGCCGCCTGGCTCACGGAGTTCGTGGGCCGCGCGGGGGTGTCGGCCACGGAGATGAGCAAGAGCCCCATTCGCCAGGCCGTCAAGCTGCCCGTGGGCTGGGCCGAGGACCTGCTGAGCGCGGGGCCGCTCACGGCGTTCGTGCTGCTGGGCCTGGGGCTCGGGTCCATCTTCGTCGCGCTGGCCTTCATCACGCGCAACATGCGGCGTCTGGTGGCGGGCGGCGTGGAGCGGGTAATGAACCGGGTGATCGGCGGCGGCGGCGGCCTGGTGGGGATCCTGGTGGGGATCGGGGTGACGGTGGCGGTGCAGTCGTCCTCCATCACCACCTCCATCCTGGTGCCGCTGGTGGCCGCCGGGGTGCTCTCCTTGCGGAGCGCGTATCCCATCACCCTGGGCGCCAACGTGGGCACCACCATCACGGCGCTGATCGCCTCGCTGGCGGTGCTGCGGCCGGAGGGGCTCACCATCGCGCTGGTGCACACGCTGTTCAACGTGGTGGCCCTGGCCGTGGTATACCCGGTGCCGCAGGTGCGGGTGATCCCCATCCGCCTGGCGGAGTTGCTGGCCGAGGCGGCGGCGCGGCGGCACCGCCTGGTGTTCGCGTACGTGGTGACCGTATTCCTGGTGATGCCGCTGCTCGGCATCTTCCTGATCCAGTAGGTATGGCGATGATCTTCAAGTTTCTGCGGGCGGCGGGCTCCGAGCCGCTCGAACGGGTGCAGGAAAAGGTGCGGACCATGCTGGAGCACGACCGCCGCGAGTTCGACCTGGCCATGGCGGCCCTGCTGGGCGACGTACAGCCCGAGGCCGTAAACGCCGAACTGCGCGCGCTCGACCAGCGGGTGAACCGGCTGGAGCGCGAGATCCGGCGCGAGCTGGTGGTGCACAGCAGCGTGTTCGGCGGCATCGACAGCCCCTCCGTGCTGGTGTACATGTCGGTGGTAAAGGACATCGAGCGGGTGGGCGACTACGCCAAGAACCTGCTGGACCTGGCCCGCGACGGCGCGTCGCTCAAGGGGGTGCCCGACGAGGCGGAGTGGCGGCGCACGGCGGCCGAGGTCTCGGCGTTCATCATCTCCGCGGGCGACGTGTTCAACCGCGACGACGTGCCGGGGGGGCGCGACCTGCGCAGCCGCGGCGACGCGCTCCTTCGCCTGTTCGACGTGCGGGTATCGGCGCTGGTGCGCGGCGAGGACCAGGCGCCGCAGGGGGTGGGGCGCGCGCTGGCGTACCGGTACCTCAAGCGCGTGGTGGCGCACCTGATGAACCTGCTGTCCGCCGTCATCATGCCCGTCGACAAGCTCGACTACTTCGACGAGGACCCGGAGGACCGGCTGCCCGGGTGAGCGGCTGAGCGGCCGATTTTTTCGCGTGGAGGACGCAGGGGACAAGGGGAGGACGCGGAGACGCTTGCGGGGCGTGCGCACGGAGTCCAGGAAGACGGGGATATTCGATGCCGAATCCGGCAGTGAAGCCTGTCATTTCCAAGGAGGCGCCCGCGTGACCGCTGCCGGTGCAGCACGGAACGGAGGTCCTTCGGTCGCGCGCCAGGTGCACGGGAATCGGCGGATTTCACGCCGGCGCTCCTCCCGGGAAACTCCTGGATCCGTGGGCCCGGCGTAGAGGTCGGCCATCCACCGCTTCGCCGCCGCCTCGTCGCGCGGGGAGGCGCGGCCGCTGGCGTAACGGTTGGCGTCTTCCACCGCCAGCTCCAGCGCCGCCTGGCTGGTCTTGCCCAGCGACGACCAGGTGCCCGCGAGCGAGAACAGCCCGCCGATGGTGACCACCTGTGTGCCGCCGGACCCGGTCCCGTCGCCATCGCACGCGGCGGCGGAGACCAGCGCGAGCGCCATCGCCGCGGCGGTGCACGTGCGGCGGGTGAGGAACGGCCGCGCGCGCGGCATCGAGCAGGTCGCCCAGCCGTGACGGCGTCCGGGGCATCGCGCTCGCCTCGTCCATGAAGCGCGTAAAGGTGGTGAACGGGCGCTGGTTGAGGAACGACAGCGTGACCAGCACGTGCATCACCGCATCGAGGAACGTCAGCGGGATCGCGTCCCGGTCCTGCGCTTCGATGGCGCTGAGGACCTTTCGCCGACGCCTCCTGCACCTCAAGGAACCGCCCGGCCGCCCGCCTGAGGAACTGCTCGCGCGGATGACGGATCTCCCCCACCCGCCGCGCCACGCGCTCCACGAACGGCGCGGTGTGCAGCGGCAGCAGCGGCGCCGCGCCGGCGAGGAACCAGTCGGCGGAGACGGAGGCGTATCGCGCCACGCACACTTCCT